>JAQXIY010000083.1 GCA_029008035.1 Lachnospiraceae bacterium | reverse complement strand
TTTTCGAAAAAATCACACCATAAGGCAGACACGAATTCAATCATTCACATCCACGTCAGGCGAACTGTCCAAGCACACGCTGTCGAACCTTAAGAAGACAGTTGTAATAGACTCAATAAAAATGTCCTGCTTAGAAGTGCTACATTCTGCGATTGCCCTACGGTCCGTGTCCGGCGCCCCCTCCCTAGCCCCATAGGTTTCGGCGTAAGTTGATACAACGTAAATATGAACCATGCGCGTGCTCCTGCATAAGATAGATTATGGAGGTGGCTTATGGAAATCATAGGGAAAGACAAAACCGTAGGGATTTTGGTGGTGGATGGTAGACAGACCTATATGGGGAAAATGCTTTCAAAAAAGGGGTACCAGGTGAAGATGTGGCAGGAAGAGGATGAGGATGTGGGGGATGCCAATGTGGTGATTCTTCCGGTTCCCGTTTCAAGGGTGAAGAATCAGAGCCGGCTGATGAAGTGCCTGAATCGTCACAAGGATGAAATCCAGCTGTGTCTGGGTGGAGTCTTCGGTGAAGAACTTGTTAAGGCTCTTGATGAGGCTGAGATACTCTGGTCGGATGTGCTGAAGAACCCGGAGGTGGCCATGAAAAATGCCATTGCCACGGCGGAGGGAACCATCGCTGAATTGAGCAGATTGATGCCTGTCAATATAGAAGGCTCCAATGTGATTGTTATGGGCTTTGGGAAATGCGGGAAGCCAATTGCAGAAAAACTATATTGTATGGGTGCAAATGTGTCAGTAGTTGCTCGCAGTGAGAGGGCGCTTTCCTTGGCACATTATTTTGGTTTTATGGATTACCCCATGGATGCGGAGATTCCCTTTGCGGAGGCGGATGCTGTCATAAATACCATACCGGCTCTTGTGATTAACAAAAGGGAAATTAATCTACTGCAACCGGATGCGGTGGTCTTGGACATTGCCTCGGCGCCCGGAGGCTGTAATTTCCCATATTTAAAAGAGCGGGGCATCGCTCACAAGTTGGCATTGGGACTACCGGGAATCTATTCGCCCAAGACCAGTGGGGAAATTCTGCTGGCTGCCATGCCCTTCGGCTATAAGCCCTCAGAAACAAAATGGAAGTCATAGATGAAAGGGAAAGAAATGGATTTTTCGAAATATACCATCGGATTTGGTATTACCGGATCCTTCTGTACCCATGAGAAAATCAAGGTAGAAATACGAAAATTGATGGAACTGGGAGCCAATGTAATTCCCATCTTTTCGTATCAGACCCTGAATACAGATACCAGATTTGGCAGGGCGGCAGATTTCGTCCAGGAGGTGGTGGACATCACTATGAATGAGGGGATTCGAACCATTAGTCAGGCAGAACCCATTGGCCCCAACAATTTTCTGGATGTGATGGTGATTGCTCCCTGTACGGGAAATTCTTTGGCGAAACTCCAGGCGGGGATTTCCGACACTCCCGTGCTAATGGCTGCGAAAGCCCATATGAGAAATAATCGCCCTCTGGTGATTTCGATTTCCACCAATGATGCTCTGGGAATCAATTTTAAAAATATTGGGGCGCTGATGCATACAAAAAATATTTACTTCGTCCCCTTCGGTCAGGACAATTACAAGGCAAAACCCAGTTCCATGATCGCAAAAACCAACTTGATTCCCGATACCATTGCAAGTGCCCTGAAAGGGAAACAGATTCAGCCGATTTTGCAGTAAAAGTCAGAAGCTTGTGCGGGCGCACAAGCTTCCTTTTTATATATGGTATTCCACGTGATATTGTTGTAACCAAAAGTCGATTTGCAGATAGTATGCCAGAAGCTGTGGCCCCGCCATAAGCTGACCATACCATGGTTTGCCGTAATCCTTGGGAGCGTTGCAGAAGTGAAAGGTCTTTTCCAAATCAATAAAATCCGTGATAGGATGATTGGGTTGGCGCATAATTTTAAGCATCTCCCGACAGAGAAGCTGTTCATACTCCGGGTTGTAGTTCTTGGGATATGGACTTTTTTTGCGTTGGGAAATGGTGCTGGGCAGGAGCGGATTGGCGATTTCCCTCAAGATATGTTTTACTTCACCGTTCTTGGCTTTCATTTCCCAAGGAACATTATAAAGATATTCAGCCAATTTGATATCGGCGAATGGACAGATGGCAGTGATGCCGCCATAGGCTGCTGCCCGATCCATGCGATCCAAAAGAGTCTGCATGAAGTACTGTGTGGTCAGTACATATAACCGGCGATGGTTGTGGTTTTCCGGGGTGTCTTCCGGCAGATAGGAAACACTGTTGCAGCAATTGTCATATAATGCGGAGAGATAGTGTTCCATGCCAAGCTTTTGCAAAAAAGATTCCTGAAGTAGCTCACGTCGAGGACCCAAGTCCATAGCCCATGGAAAGGTATTGGCAGACCGCATAGGTTCTCTGTGATACCAGGGGTAGCCGCAGAAGGTCTCATCGGCACACTCTCCGGTAAATGCAACCTTAGACTTTTTCCCCACCAGTTTGCAAAAATAGAAAAGGGATGATGCAATGTCAGCCATACAGGGACCATCGTGGGCAATGACAGTCTGGCGAAGCAGGGAAGCTTGATTCTGGGTGTTGCACTCCAAAAAACTGTGATCCGTGTGGAAGTGCTCCGCCATTGACACCACGAAGGGGTGGTCCAGACTTGGCTGAAAGTCATTTGCGGAGAAATACTTGCTGCTGTCAGCAAAATCAAAGGAATAGGTTTTTAGTGTGGAATTGTCTCCCATTTCCCGGTGAACCAGTGCCGTGACCACTGAGGAATCCAGACCTCCGGATAAAAGACAGCAGTTGGCGTTTTCCCTGTGAAATTGTCGGTGGGTGGCATCCGTCAACAGATAGCGGGCATGTTCAATGGTCTCCTCGTAACTCTCCTCATGGCGCAAGGCCTGCAAATGCCAGAAGGTGTATTCGCTAAGTCGTCCCCCGGCATAGGTGACGCACCTGCCGGGACGTACCTCGTTGATGCCCTGATAGGGGGTCGTGCCCGGGACGTGAGCAGGTCCCAAAGAGAATACCTGATGCATGCCTCGCAAGTCCATAACTGCCGGTATATCTTTGTAAGCGAAAATACCCTTTATTTCTGATGCAAAAACAAAGGTGTCTTCATGTTGGTGGTAAAACAAAGGCTTCACTCCCAGGGGATCTCGAAACAACAGCACTTTGTGAAGGCGGGTGTCTGCAATGGCAATGGAGAAACCTCCCTGCAGGATGGAGGCAAATCGTTCCCCGTAAAGGTGGTAAAGACACAAGAGAACCTCCGGATTGCTCAAATCCTTAGTGCTGATATTCTGTCCTTCCAGTTGTCCCCGTAACTGGTCGTAGTTGTAAATTCCGTCCTCACAGACGATGTAGAGGTGAGACAAGGACCCTCTGCCTTGTGTGGGCACAATGGTTCGACTTGTCTCGTCTGTAAACAAAAGATTACCCATAATGATGCCGTCGGGAGTGGTCATGCGATAGGCCGCATCAGGCCCTCGGTGAGAGAGGGCTTTTAACATATGATCTGCTCGTGCTTCCAGTGCACCGATATGTTCTTCCCTCTTGCATTCAGGGGTAAAAAATCCTGCAATACTACTCATATGTCCTCCAAAATATTTTCTAGAACAGTATATGAAGAGGGACAAAAAAATATATCGGCTGCTGAATAATTGCCCATATGGAAGTTGAGAAACCCGGGAAAATTTGATAGAATCTTAGAAAATATGCAAGGGAGTTAGAGGGTATGATTTGCAAGAATTGTGGAGCTGAGTTTCAGGACAACGCCAGAAATTGTCCTTTTTGTGGGGCAGATAACTTTGAACAGTCCCTTAAGGAACATCAGGACACATTGAATGATAGCAACAGGAAGGCACATTTTTGGAATAGTTTGCCGGAACGCTTGGCCAGGAAAGGCCAGAGGGCAATCGTGTTGGGACTTATCATTTTCCTGGCTGTAGCAGCAATTGTGGCTGTGGTTGGAGTAAGTGTCAGCAAGGTAAATGCCAAGAGGGAATACGAAAAGCAGATGCAGGCGGTGGAAGAGCTGGAAACGCTCTATCAGGATAAGGATTATGAGGGGGTGGCCCGGCGCTATCGGGAATTAGAACTTGGTTATCAGAGCAAATTCGAAAAGTATCAGGAGACAACGATACTGGATGGCTATTATCATTCTGCCAAGGATACCATGGAGCAAGACATTCAAAATGCCAAATTACAGCAGGCAGACATATATCTTTATAATCAGTTAAATTGGTTTGATTTGTTAGAACAATGCACCGTGTATGAAAAGGAAGGCTACCTCTATGACGAGGAAGAGATGGTGTCATTTTACCGTGAAAAGGCTATGACGGCACTGCAGGAACAACTGCATTTGCCGGGCCCGGCCATTGCCCTGATACTGGAGGAGTGTCAACAAATCCAAGATTACGATGAAAAGGAAGAATATAGGGAGAGCTTACAGAAACTACTATATGATTCTATCATGAAAGAGGGAGAATAAGGGGGGCGATATGAAGTGCGAAAACTGTGGTGCGGAATATGGCGCTAGGGAGATAAGGTGTCCCTATTGCGGAACCCAAAATCATACGGGGATTCAGTGGAAACAGGAAGAGGAACAAGCAGAGGAACGTGTAGAGAAGGAGAAGGCATTTGCCATTAAGAGGGCGCCCATTTATGTGGTGAACCGAGTGGCAAATACGATTCTTCTTGTATCTCTGATTCTTTTGGTACTTTCTTTTGTTGTTATGGCAATTTGTTTTAAGGTGGAAGAGGTCAGTGACAAACATAAACAAAAGAGTGCCGTCTATGATGAGGCTGAGCAACTATATAAGTCTGAGGACTTTGTGGCTCTGGATGATTATCTGGAAGAACACGATTTATATTTTGCAGATGATGACAGATATGATGTCATGTGTGAAGCGGCAAAACTCTATGAGAGAAAGCTGGACTTTCAAGAGTATTGGATGAGATATGATGAGAGCAAAGAGGATTTGGAGAATTTGACAGAAGCTTCCATCTATAGCCCTGTGTCCCGGATGCTGGAGGCGTGCTCTGATATCTTGCGAGAAGATAGTTACAGATGGTATGAAGTTGACTTTGCCGAAAATCAGAAATATCTTGAGGAAATACGACAGATGGCCACTGTATTTTTGGTGAGCGAATTTGATTATACTGCAGAGGATATAGAACGTTTGACACAGATGAGGAGTTATGATGAAGAATTTGAAGATATTGTTCGAGATGCATACCGGAGAAAAGGCTGGACATACAGAGAATACAGTGAATAGTAAATTTATAGTCAAATTAGTACTTAAGATAATCGGGTGCCTGGTATGTGTGTACTCTATTGTTGTGATGGTGTGGAACAAAGTGGATGAGGCTATCTTTGATGCGCGCTATGAGTCAGAATCTTATCATATGAGTTATATGGAAGATTCTTATGCGCAGAGAAGATACGCGTACATATTTAGCAACATTAATCTATATGACCTTAGGGGAGAGACTTTTGACAAATATACAGAAATCTGTCAGGGGTATAATGACTACATTCTGGCACGGGCGTACATGTTGTGTGAGATGAAAGAAGCAAGTCCGGAGCTAATTCCGGAGAATAGAACTGAGGAGTATAGAAGTAGTCTCGAGGAAACCATAAGGGCAAGTGAATATCCCACAAACCGGAAGCAGATGCAGCGATGGCTGGAGGAGTTGGATTCCTTGGAACAGGCGGAAGAACAGACGGAAACTGTAGAGGATTAGTAAGTTGGAAGTGAAAAAGAGCCGGGTTTATGCCCGGCTCGCTTCGTATGCCGCTGTCAATGCTTTCGCAAGTTGATCTCCGCAGGATGTGCCTCTGCCGTTGCAAGAAATTCCACTGATGCGACTCACCACCTCGTCTACCGTCATGCCGTAGACAAGCTTTGGAATGGCTTGCAGGTTGCCATTGCATCCGCCGGTGAACTTCACATCCTTTACGATATTGCCATCCAGCTCCACTTCAATCTGGGAGGAGCAGGTGCCCTTTGTCTTATATATGTATCCCATATGTAACCTCCGAAAAATTTCTGTGGTTAATTATAATATCCGGGAAAGATTCTTGCAAGGGGCAAAATGGGAAGAATCCCTCCTTCCCTGTTGTTTCCTCCGGGAAAAAGTGTTAGAATGAAATCCGTGGTATTTTCTTTTAAAATACTGCCACAAAAGGCGAGAAGGAGAAGAAATATGAGCCTATTTGACAAGATTTTCGGAACACATAGTGAACACGAGTTAAAACATATTTATCCCATTGTGGATAAGATAGAAGGAATGCGAGATGAAATGGTGGCCCTTTCTGATGAGGCATTGAAGGCCAAGACAGGTGAGTTTAAGAACAGACTCTCCAAGGGAGAGACTTTGGATGATCTCTTGCCGGAGGCCTTTGCTGTGGTTCGTGAGGCGGCCAGAAGAACTCTGGGAATGGAGCATTTTCGAGTACAGTTAATTGGTGGTATTATTCTGCACCAGGGTCGAATCGCCGAGATGAAGACAGGTGAAGGTAAGACTTTGGTTTCCACTCTGCCGGCATATTTGAATGCCTTGGAGGGACAGGGAGTTCACATCGTTACTGTCAACGACTACCTGGCAAAGCGTGATGCTGAGTGGATGGGACAGGTACACGAATTTTTGGGATTGAAGGTCGGCGTGGTGTTAAATGACATGAGCAGAGAGGAACGCCAAGCTGCATACCAGTGCGATATTACCTACATCACCAATAACGAATTGGGATTTGATTATTTGAGAGATAATATGGTGGTCCGCGAAGAGGATTTGGTACAGCGTGGACTTCACTATGCCATTATCGACGAGGTGGACTCTGTTTTGATTGATGAGGCCAGAACACCTCTGATTATTTCCGGTCAGAGTGGTAAGTCCACCAAGCTTTATGAACTTTGTGACAACCTTGCCCGTCAGCTTCGCCGTGGTGAGGATTTGCCGGAGTTTTCCAAGATGGATGCCATTATGGGTATTGAGAGGGAGGAGACGGGAGACTTTATTGTCAATGAGAAGGACAAGATTGTCAGCCTGACCCAGGAAGGAACCAAGAAGGTGGAAGATTTCTTCCACATTGAGAATCTGTCTGACCCGGAGAATTTGGAGATTCAGCATAATATTATTCTGGCGTTGCGGGCACACAACCTCATGTTCAGAGATCAGGATTATGTGGTAAAAGACGACCAGATTATGATCGTAGATAGCTTTACCGGACGTATTATGCCGGGGCGCCGTTACTCAGATGGCCTGCATCAGGCAATCGAGGCCAAGGAACATGTTCAGGTGAAGAGAGAGAGTATGACGCTTGCCAATATCACCTTCCAGAACTTCTTTAACAAGTATGACAGGAAGAGTGGTATGACAGGTACAGCCTTGACCGAGGAGCAGGAGTTTAGAGACATTTACGGCATGGACGTTATTGAGATACCAACCAATCGTCCTATTGCCAGAATTGATTTAAACGACGCAGTATACAAGACCAAGAAGGAGAAATATCACGCAGTAGTGGAGGAAGTCAAGGAAGCCCACGCTAAGGGACAGCCGGTACTGGTTGGTACCATCACTATTGATATATCAGAGGAAATCAGCCGACTTCTCTCCAAGGAAGGCATCAAGCACAATGTGTTGAATGCCAAGTTCCACGAGAAGGAAGCAGAGATTGTTGCAGATGCCGGACGTCACGGTGCTGTTACCATTGCCACCAACATGGCAGGCCGTGGTACGGATATTAAGCTGGACGAGGAGGCAAAGGCAGCAGGCGGTCTTAAGATTGTGGGTACCGAGAGACATGAATCCCGTCGTATCGATAATCAGCTTAGAGGTCGTGCCGGTCGTCAGGGAGACCCGGGACAGTCACAGTTCTTCATTTCCTTGGAGGACGATTTGATGCGGCTGTTTGGTTCCGAGAAGTTGATTACCATGTTTAACTCTTTGGGAGTTCCCGAGAATGAACAGATTCAGCACAAGATGCTCAGCGATGCCATTGAGAAGGCACAGACCAAGATAGAGAGCAACAACTTCAGCATTCGAAAGAACCTGTTGGAGTACGATCAGGTTATGAATGAGCAGAGGGAACTCATCTATGCACAGCGTCGCCGCGTGTTGGAAGGCGAGGATATGAAGGATCAGATTCTCTCCATGATTGAAGACAAGGTTGCTGAGTGCGTGGGCATGTGTTGCTCCAACGAGGTTGCACCGGAAGACTGGGATTTGAACGAATTGAATCAGGTGATTCGCCCCATCATTCCGTTTGCACCAATCACCTCGGATACACTTCAGGGAGTGAAGACAGTTCAGGATCTTACAGATAAGCTGACAGACAAGGCAAAGGAGATGTACGCGGCTAAGGAGGCAGAATTCCCGGATGCAGAGTCCTTCCGTGAAATTGAGCGCGTCATCTTACTTCGTGTCATCGACCGCAAGTGGATGGAAGAAATCGACGATATGGAGCAGTTGCGTCAGGGTATCGGAATGCAGGCCTTTGCACAGCGTAATCCAATCGACGAGTACAAGGCAGCAAGCTACGATATGCTGGATGCCATGAATGACGCTATCCGTACTGAGACCGTACAGATGCTCTATCGCATCCGCATCGAGAAGAAGGTAGAACGTGAGGAGGTTGCCAAGGTCACTGGAACCAACAAGGACGAATCCGCCACCAAGGCACCCAAGAAGCGCACCTCAGAGAAGATTTATCCCAACGCGCCATGTCCATGCGGTAGCGGGTTAAAGTACAAGCAGTGCTGCGGACGCAAATAATAGTTACCAAATAATTGCACATACTAAAAGGGTCAGACCACAGGGTCTGGCCCTTTTTTACTTTGACAGCACGTATGCCCCATAGGAGCATACGTGACTGTGAGAAGGTGAGGTGAGCAAAGTGGGGAAGCCGCAGGATGTGTTGGAGTTTGCAGTGGATTTGGGGGAGATGATGTTGCAATTTGGGGGAGAGATATATCGGGTGGAGGATACCATACGTAGAATTTTGCAGGCGTACCAGGTGGAGAGAGCAGATGTGTATGTGCTGTCAAATGGCATATTTGTAGGGGTGAGGGGGCAAGGGTATAGTTTGGTAAGGCAGGTGTCCTTGGGGACGATCAACCTTAGGGGCATTGCGGCCTTGAATCAGCTGTCCAGAGATGTGGTAGAGGGAGAGTGCTCTTTGGATGAGGGAAACGAAAGATTGGAGATAATAAAAAGAATGCCACGAGAGAAGTCGCTTGTTCTGTGTTTTAGTTGTGGCATTGGCTGTGGGATGTATGCCTTATTACTGCAAGGAATTGAATGGAAAAACAGTGGAGCGCTTCTCGGAGGAAGTGTATGGGATTTGCCAGGAACATTTCCGGTGGAGATGCTGTGGAATGCGGCAGGTGCCTTTGCTGTGGGGGTTATGCTGGAGATGGCTACCCTTTGGATGGGAAAAAGAAATATGGTGCGTTTGGTGCGAAGCCTGTTTGGCAGCATACTGGTCACCATAACTTGTCTTGCATTAATTGGACTGGGGATGCCGGTATCTCAGGACAAAGTGATTATCAGCGGGACGCTCCCTTTATTTCCCGGAATTGCTTTTACCACATCCATTAGAGATTTCTTCAATGGAGATCATCTGTCAGGGGTGATTCATCTGTTGGATGCTCTGCTTACTGCGTTATGTATTGCAGCGGGGGTGGGAATTGTGATTGCAATATTGTCGGCGGTGGAGTGATATGCGACTGAGAAGGCAAAGAAATTATTGTGGAATGGTGGGATGAGAAATGCTTTTAGAAACCATAGCTACTTTTATACTGACGGTGAGTTTTTGCGTGATTCTTGCAGCCCCGAAATCAGAGTGGGTTTTTTGTGGCATTTCCGGAGTGTTTAGCTTCTGGGCGAATCAGCTGCTGTTAAAGGCGGGGGCACACTTCGCGTTGGCTACCCTGGGAGCTACAATGGTTCTTGCTCTGGTGTCAAGAGGATTGGCCGTGATGCGGCGACAGCCGGTAACGGTTTACCTGATGCCGGGAATTTTTCCCTTAGCCCCCGGGGCAGGAATATATTTTACTGCATATTATCTTATGGCGGGGGATATGGTGGCATTTTCTGAAAAAGGAATGGAAACCCTGGAGACGGCGGTGGCCATTGCCCTTGGCATTGTGTTTGCCTCGGGATTGCCACAAACAAACCTGCGCCCCAAAAGTGACGCAGGTAAATAAAACACATATTAAGAAGCACTTGTTTCTTCCACCACAGGGTCAGGCGCGGAGGGGTAAGTGAAGCCCTCTCCCACAACGGTGCTAACACGATTGACTACAAGGAATGCTGTGGGGTCTATTTGGTGAACAATCCGTTCCACTCTGCTTAGTTGCCGACTGGAAATCACAGACATGACAACCTCGATGTCCCTGCTTAAATATCCGGAACGCCCCTTCATCATAGTGACGCCTCGGTCTAAGTCTCGGATGATGGCATCTCGAATCAGATCGCTCTTGTTGCTTATAATTTGAACTTCCACGCGGTTGCGACCAATGAGGCTGACCTTCTCAATCACAGTGGAGTATACAAGTACCAGAACAATGCCGTACAGCACCTTGTCCCCCGGTGTCTGGAACATCTGAGGTAAAAGGATGGCGATATCCACGATGTAAACCGCTGTGGACAAGGGGATGCGCAGGTATTTATTCATCATCAAGGCAGGTACATCCATTCCGCCGGAAGAAGCTCCGGCACGAAGTACCATACCGGCACCAAGACCGATGAGAATGCCTCCCATTACGGTGCAGAGAAAGATGTCTTCAGTTATGATACGGTCAGCCATAGCGCTTTCCACAATCGCCATGGAAATAGGGTAACAGAAACTGCTCAAAATGGTGGACAAGGCAAACTTCTTGCCAAATACTACCAAGCCCAATAACAACATAATGCCGTTGACACAGAATACCACGGCGGATGTGGGGATTCCTGTGGGGCGGGAAATGAGAAGGCCCACACCGGAACTGCCTCCCATAATCAACCCGGAGGCTGACACAAAGAGTACAAATCCGATGGCATCAATCACATTCCCTACAATAATCATAAGAATACGAATAACTTCTTTTGCTTTTCTATTCATAACTTCCATCTCCAAAATAATTTGCGTTATTTGAACACGCAGAATATTATATGCAAATAAAAGGATTCTAACAAGCAATTACTGTAGTGCGATAAAGCAGGAGCCATCGTGTGCCATTAGGGACAGTCACTAATGGCACCCAGATCTGTCCCCAATGGACTTAATCTGATGATTGGCAAATTATAAATTGACAGAATATTGATTTGGTTGATAAACTCGAGGTAGATACGTAGCGAATACAAAGGAGAAAATACTATGAGAAAACGAGTTGTGTCTATGCTATTAAGTCTAATTCTTTTGCTTACTGCTGTTGACTTTCCGGTTTTTGCAGAAAATGCAGTAGCGTCTTTGTCTATTACAGATTCCTATTACAGGAACACAAATGTTACTTCTGTGAAAGATCAGGAAGAATACGGGTTGTGCTGGGCTTTTTCCACCATTGCAGCCTGTGAGGCGGAGCTTCTTCAAAACAATGGTGCCAACAGTTCTTTGGATTTGTCCGAACTGCATCTGGGATACTATGGATTTAATCGAAGCGGAGATCCGCTGGGAAATTATTCTGATGCAAGCAATCAGTTGCAGACAATCAAACCATGGTATGAGGCGGGACATAATCAGTATGCAGCCATGAACGCTCTGGCATCATGGGGAGGTGTTGTAGATGAGAGCACCGCGCCATATTCCACCGGCTACACATTGTTTGAGGGAAAAAATAGTAGTGAGTTGGCGGAGCTGGAGTACGGGCAGGATACATACCATTTGGAAAATACATATATGGTTCATAAGGACAATTTGGCGGACGTGAAGCAGGCTATTTTAAATTATGGAGGCGTGGTTATGGGATTCTGTGCTGATGAGGGATACATGACCACAGAGGAATTCTATGACACAACCAACAATTCCTTATATCATCCTGAGCACAAGAATACCAGCCATGAGGCATTCGTGGTTGGATGGGACGACAACTTTGACAAGTTTTCAAATCCGGGAGGTCATGTGCCAAGTGCTCCCGGGGCATGGATTGTGAAAAATAGTTGGGGTTCTGCCACCAATGATGAGGGATATTTCTATATTTCCTATTATGATCAGACAATCTCTACTTGGATGTTTGCATATGATATGGAGTCTGCGGATAACTACGACAACAACTATCAATATGAGTCCGACATTTCCGGCATTATCAGATCCGACAATGGGGAAACCCAGTCACAGGAGAGTGTCTATGAGATTACACCATCCAATATGTATAAGAATATTTCTGCAAATGTTTTTGAGGCCGGTGCAAACCCTAGCGGATACGAGACTTTAGAGGCAATATCCTTTTTCTCCTATGCAACAGAAGGCACCTATACGGTGAAGATATATACGAATCTGGATGATGACAGCAATCCTATGAGTGGAACATTGGAAGACACTATAACAGGTGATTTTCGCTATGGAGGATATCGGACGATTCCAACCTCCCATCCAATCATTCTCCGGGAGGGAACCAAGTATTCCGTTGTGGTGGATATTGTAGATGCTGAAGGCAATCATCTGGGAGTATCTTCTGCCAACAGCGACTTTGGCATTGACAATAAGGCCACAGCCGGTCGTTCTTTCTATGCTGAGACATCCTCTACGGGAATCTACTGGAGGGATTTGTCAGATTATAGCCAGAGTTATGTACAGATTAAGGCCTTTACCAACAATCAAACATCTGCAACACCTACAGGTTTGACATTGGACAAGACGGAGTTGTATATGGCAACATCCAGTACCGGGGAGTGGCTTAGTGCCACACCGACACCATCCGGTGCGAAATATGCAAAGGTGACTTGGAGCTCTGCAAATGAATCAATTGCCAAGGTTACTGCAGGGGGAAAGGTAATCCCGGTTGCGGAAGGTGATGTGACAATCACGGCAAGTACAGCCGATGGCTCTGTCTCACAGACCTGTCTGGTGCATGTCAAAACAGCTCCGACTGCTGTGTCGAAATTGACGGCATCACAAAAGCCGGCAGGTGTATCATGGACGCCGGTGGAGGGCGTGGATGGATACAACTTTTATGTTTCCCTGACAGAACAGGGGGATTATCAGAAGGCCGGCAGTGTGCCAAATCAGAGTGATGTTGCAACAATCACTGCTGCACCAACAGGACTGAGTCAAGGATATCGTTATTATATCTATGTGAAGTCCTATAAGGAGATTGACGGGCATCAGTATGAGAGTGTAGCGTCAGACTACACCTTTTACACAGAACCGATTGATGCACCTGCCAATTTCAAGGCAACCAAAATTACAAAAGACGCCGTAACAGTGACATGGGATTCCGTGGCAGCCGCCACCGGTTACTCGCCCCGCTGTTATGATACCGGTGATACATCTGCCTTCGTAGAGACTAACCAGTATACCTTTACGGGATTGGAAAAAGGAAAATCTTACACATTTTATGTATATGCCTGTGGTCAATTGGTGAATAGTTCAAGAGTGTTGTCTGATGGAGTGAGTGTTAAAGTAACCACAGCAGACGATGAAAATGAAGTGTTTGACATTACATATAACCTGGATGGTGGAACCAATAACAGCAGTAATCCTGCTACCTATACCAAGACAACGGAGACCATCAAGCTGGCCAATCCCACACGCACGGGATATGCCTTTGCTGGTTGGTACAGTGATGCAGCCTATACAACGAAAGTTACACAGATTGCTAAGGGTTCAACCGGAGATAAGACATTTTATGCTAAGTGGACACCAAACAGTTACACCATCAAATTTAACGGCAATGGTGCATCTTCCGGTAGCATGAGTAGTATGACCAACTGTAAATACGGAACAAAGTACACGCTGCCATCCAATGCTTTTAAGAAGCCGGGATATTATTTCGCAGGTTGGAATACCAAGGCCGACGGAAGCGGGACAACCTACGCAAATAAGGCATCTGTTATGAACCTTACATCGAGATCAGGTGGAAGCGTCACATTGTATGCCCAGTGGAAGATTCCCACTTACACAATTGCATATCACGGCAACGGCTCCACAAGCGGCACTATGTCAGCGAAAAAGGGTTGTAAATACGGAACAAGTTACAC
>JAQXIY010000082.1 GCA_029008035.1 Lachnospiraceae bacterium | reverse complement strand
ACAGAAGGCTCGTTCCGGAGCTCCAAGACCTGGTTTCGAAGGTGGTCAGATGCCATTATACAGACGAATTCCTAAGAGAGGTTTCACATGCAGAAACTCTAAGAATATCGTTGGTATCAACTTATCTTACCTTGAGAGATTTGAGGATGGCGCAACTGTTACCGTTGAGTCATTGATCGAGAGCGGTATCGTTAAGAATCCTAGAGATGGCGTTAAGATTCTTGGTGGCGGTGAGCTTACTAAGAAGTTGACAGTTCAGGTTAACGCTTACAGCGAAAGCGCTAAGGAGAAGATTGAAGCCCTTGGTGGTAAAGCAGAGGTGATCTAATGCTAGAAACACTCCGCAATGCATTCAAAATTAAAGATTTAAGAAAACGTATTGGTTTTACATTTTTGATGCTCATTGTTGTGCGAATTGGAAGTCAGCTTCCAATTCCCGGAGTGAATCCTGATGTTTTTGCAAACCTGTTTAAGTCCAGTGGTGATGCGATGAACTTTTTCGATGCCATTACCGGTGGTTCGTTTGAGAAGATGTCAGTATTTGCTCTGAACATTACACCATATATTACAGCGTCAATTATTATGCAGCTTCTCACCATTGCCTTTCCTAAGTTGGAGGAGATCCAGCGGGATGGAGAGCAGGGAAGAAAGCTGATGACCAAGATTACCCGTTATGTGACAGTAGGTTTGGCTTTGACAGAATCCATTGCCATGGCAATCGGTTTTGGACGAAGCGGCCAGTTGGAGAAGTTTGACGCTCTCAATGTAATTATGGTAGTGGCAGCTTTGACAGCAGGTTCTGCTGTACTTATGTGGATTGGTGAGAGAATTACGGAAAAGGGTGTGGGAAATGGTATTTCCATCGTCCTGGTAATCAACATTATCTCCCGTATTCCAAGTGATTTAACATCACTGTATGAGCAGTTTATCAAAGGAAAAACCCCGGCAAAGGGTACTTTGGCAGCGGTTATTATTGCGGCAATCATTATCGCAGTAGTTGTCCTTGTTATCTTCTTGCAGGGAGCAGAGCGCAAGATTCCTGTACAGTACTCTAAGAAGATGCAGGGAAGAAAAATGGTTGGCGGAACACAGACAGTAATTCCTATGAAAGTCAACACTGCAGGCGTTATTCCGGTTATCTTTGCACAGTCTTTGATGCAGACACCTGTTATCATATGTGCATTGCTTGGTAAGACAGGCGGCACAGGATTCTGGGGCAAGGTACTTCGTGGATTATCACAGTCCAACTGGTTTGACCCAAGCAACTGGATTTTCACAATCGGCGCTGTTGTTTACCTTCTGTTGATTATTGGTTTTGCGTATTTCTATACATCTATTACCTTTAATCCTTTGGAAGTTGCTGATAATCTCAAGAGACAGGGTGGAACAATTCCGGGTATTCGTTCCGGTAAGCCTACCAGTGACTATTTGCAGTCTGTATTGGATCACATCATCTTTATTGGTGCCATTGGACTGTCCATCGTAGCTATTATTCCACTGTTTTTCAATGGAGTATTTAAGGCTAGCGTTTCCTTTGGTGGAACATCCATCATCATTATTGTGGGTGTAATCATCGAGACATTAAAACAAATCGAATCCCAGATGCTTGTGCGCAACTACAAGGGATTCTTAAATGATTAATTGATAAGCATTCTATGGAGATACTGGCTTTGCCGTATCTCCTAAGATGTTATTAAGGAGGTTTTTGCTATGAAGATTATTATGTTGGGTGCTCCGGGAGCAGGAAAAGGTACACAAGCAAAGCAGATTGCTACGAAGTATGAGATTCCTCACATTTCCACAGGAGATATTTTCCGTGCGAACATTAAGAACGGAACAGAACTGGGCAAGAAAGCAAAAGAATATATGGATCAGGGATTGTTGGTTCCCGATGAATTGACATGTGATCTTGTTATGGACCGCATCAGTCAGGATGACTGTGCTAACGGATTTGTATTGGATGGTTTTCCAAGGACCATTCCACAGGCAGAAGCGTTGGATGCAGCACTGGCAAAGATTGACGCAAAGATGGACTTCGCTATTGACGTGGACGTTCCGGATTCTCATATTGTTAACAGAATGTCAGGTCGTCGCGCATGCTTAAACTGTGGCGCAACTTACCACATCACAGCTATTCCGCCAAAGACGGAAGGTATTTGTGACATCTGCGGCAAGGAACTGGTGCTCCGTGACGACGACAAGCCTGAAACAGTTCAGAAGAGATTGGACGTTTATCATGATCAGACACAGCCACTGATTGATTACTATCAGAAGCAGGGGATTCTGAAGTCAGTGGATGGTACTATGCCAATGGAAGATGTTTTTGCAGGCATCGTAGAGATTTTAGGAGCCTAAAATGTCAGTTACGATTAAGTCTGCCCAAGAATTGGAACTTATGAGAGAGGCGGGACGGATTCTGGCCAATGTGCATCAGACATTGGGTGATGCGCTTACAGAGGGGATGTCCACCTTGGAAATTGACCGGTTGGGAGAAGAAATTATTCGCAGTTATGGCTGTGAACCATCTTTTTTGAATTATATGGGATATCCCGCATCGGTTTGCGTTTCTGTAAATGATGAAGTGGTGCATGGGATACCCAGAGCGGATAAAATCATCCGCGGCGGAGATATTGTCAGTCTGGATATCGGTGTTATCTACAAGGGATATCACTCAGATGCTGCCAGAACCCATGGGATTGGAGAAATCTCGGCCGAGGCTAAGCGATTGATTGAGGTGACCCGGGAGAGTTTCTTCCAAGGAATGGAGTACGCTACGGCAGGGCGCCATTTACATGATATATCCGCAGCCATAGGTGACTATGCCACATCTCAAGGGTGCGGTGTTGTCCGGGAATTGGTAGGACACGGAATTGGTTCTCATCTTCATGAGGAACCTGAGATTCCTAATTTCCGCAAATTGCGAAGGGGTATTAAACTACAGCCCGGCATGACCTTGGCAGTGGAACCGATGATTAACGCAGGTGGTTCCAACGTAGTGTGGATGGATGACGAGTGGACAGTTGTCACAGAGGACGGCAGCTTGTCGGCTCACTATGAAAACACCATTGTTATCACAGGCGGCAAACCGGAGATTCTTACCCTTACTCCAGATGAGAAAAAGTTCATGACGGAGTAAGCTATATAATATAGAAGAAATTGATTGGGAGGAATCTATGGAATTGTTATTGGCAAAGTCCAAAGCGGGACATGACAAGAATCATATCTACGTTGTAATCGGCGAAGAAGGGGACATGGTTTTTCTGGCTAACGGAACCACCAAGAAATGTCAGTCGCCGAAGAAAAAGAAAAAGATACATATACAGCCAATCAGGCATCTGGAACCGGAACTGATACAAATGGTTCAGGATAAGGAAATGGACGATGCACTGGTTGTGGAAATTTTGAATCTGTATAACAGGAGGGATTAAGATGTCAAAGGCAGATGTAATTGAAGTTGAAGGAATTGTTGTAGAGAAGTTACCAAATGCGTTCTTCAAAGTAGAACTGGAGAACGGCCATCAGATTTTGGCAACCATCAGTGGTAAGCTTCGTATGAACTATATCCGTATTTTACCGGGAGACAAGGTTACCATTGAGATGTCCCCATACGATTTATCAAAGGGTAGAATCATTTGGAGAGATAAATAAAAAAGTGTTGTGTATGTTAGTCAATGATGTGACACCAACTTTGCAAAAATAATAAAGTTGGTTTGGTACTATGTAAATGTTAATCGTGAACAGGTACCTGTTCTATGTATTCTTAGTTCGCTTGGGTGTGTTTTCTCTGGTGCCTTTGCAGCTGTCAAGGCTGCGAAGCACCATAAGATATGGCAAGGCCTTGACAGCTGTAAGGACACCAGAGACTTTATGATCAAGCGAACTAAGA
>JAQXIY010000081.1 GCA_029008035.1 Lachnospiraceae bacterium | reverse complement strand
TATTCTCAAGTTTTTTGGACATAATATTACGTTTGTGTCATTTGATTTGTTAAAAAAATGTCAATTTTTCGGGGTTTAAAAAAATCGGCCCTCACAAAGTTGTTTCTTTGCAAGAACCGATTTTATGAATTGTCTGAAAATTATACCAGAGAAATTTTTTATCTTTTTAGTATGTCTCGCCCCTATAATTGTAGTAATACTGGTTACAAATAAACACACCTTCTGTCTTTTCATATATCCATGGATTCTGATTTGCATACCATGTTGCCCAGAAAAAACAATAGGAAACATTTCTTTCACCTGCCAGAACACGTCTGGCAATTTCATAGCAGTCCTCTCTTGGACCATTCTCTAAGATAACAGCCAAAACACCATTTCTGGTTGGCGTAAACTGATTTGGTTGATAAACAACTCCTGAGATGGTACTTGGAAATCTGCTACTCATAACGCGATTCATTACCACGCTACCAACTGCCAGTTTTCCTTCTGTACTCTCCCCACCAGCCTCAGCCTGAATAATACCTGCAAGTAATTTCAAGTCCGCGTCGGAATAATTGGTCATAGAACCCTCGGTATCTGTAATATCTCCACCTATCTGCTGGGCCAGTTCAAATTGCGCCTGAGCAATCTGGGCTTCCAAAGAGGCGTTTGCCTGTTCCAATTGCTGAATTGTTGCATTCAGTTCATCTGCTGTCATCTGTGCGGCACTGGTCTCACCCTTCTTGGCGGCATAGGCGTCCCCTGCGTTGCCCACTAGATCATCCAATTCATCCTGCTTGTCTGCCAGTGTTTCGTTATATGCTGAAAGTTCCTTCTTCTTGGTGGACAATTCCTCTGATTTGGAAGAGATTGTCTCCATAAGTTCATCATAGGACTGCACCATTTTTCGGTCGTAAGATGCAATCATGGAAATGTACTCCGCCCGTTGCACAAATTCTGCTACGGAACCGGATGTCAAAATGGAAACCAGCAGGGAATTATTGCCATTCTCATACATAAACTGAATGCGCTTTTTCATCCCCTCATACTGGGCATCCCGGGCCTTCTCAGCTTCCTCTAATTCTTTCTTTAATTTTTCAATATCAGAAGTTGTTGTAGCAATAGCATTTTCCGTCTCTGAAATCTCATTTGTCACGCTCTGCAACTGATTGTTAAGCGTGTTGTAGGTATACCCCAACTGGTTCTCTTCCTGTTTCAAACCATTTGCTTTTTCCTGTGCATTATCTTTTTCATTCTTAACAACATCCTGTTGCTGCTTGTTCTGCTCCATCTGCTGCTTAAGTTCTTCGATTTTCTCTTCCAGTGTCATGGCATGAACAACCTGCGCCGGCATTTGCTGCACCACAAACAAAGCTATCAAAAAACAAGCCAAACCTCTTCGGATTTTCTTCATATGAATTTCTCCATAGTATTTGAAATAATTATCGACAAGAAGTGCTGATGGCTTCCACCGCCACAGCCCCTCCACGTACTATTTCGACATGTTTGAACTTTTTCTTTAACAATGCAATCAAGTCGTTATTTCTGTGCTCCGTCAAGGTACACTCCAGCAAAATGCTGTCTTCGCCGATATCTGCCACCTTTACATTGCCGTTGTTCACATTAAATACCTGGGCAATCTGGAACACCTCTTCCTTCTGAGAAGCATCAATCCCCTTAACCTTGGCATAGAGGATTTCTTTCATATGTAGCGGTACATTGGTTAAATCCATAACCTTTATGACTTCCACCATGCAGTTTAACTGCTTCTTAATCTGCTCAAAGGTAATATCATCACTGGTAACACAGATGGTCATACGGGAAACGTCCTCATGTTCTGTGGTGCCCACGGTGAGACTCTGCAAGTTGTAGGCCTTGCCGGAAAACAACCCGGATACTTTGGCAAGAACACCCACCTGGTTTTCAACATATAATGCAATCCATCGATTTTTCATTCCCATGTTCTCACCCTCCTACTTTAAAATCATCTCGCTCATTGGGTTGCCGCTTTTTACCATAGGCAAAACCAACTCGTCTGTTGCAATCATAAATTCAATCACTGTGGTGGTCTCGGTATTGGCTTTGGCCTCTATGAGGGCCGTCTTAATCTGCGACTCTTCCGTAACACGAATGGCCTTGGCCCCATAACTCTCCGCCCATTTTACAAAGTCCGGCACATAGGGTGGACACGCCTTGTTGGGTCCCTTGCAATTGTCAGGACAATCTATATTTCTGCGAAGGCAGGTAATCTCATAGCGCTTTCCGTAGAAAAGCTGCTGCATCTGGCGAACCATACCCAAGTAATAGTTGTTGAGAACGCATACCGTAACCGGAACTTTCTCGCAAATGGCTGTAGCCATTTCCTGCATATTCATCTGCATGCCACCATCCCCTGTGATACAAATAACATCCTGTTCAGGGGCGCCAAGTTTGGCACCGATAGCTGCAGGAAATCCAAAGCCCATAGTTCCCAAGCCACCGGAAGTAATCATTTTCTTACCTGCCGGCATGTCAATGTACTGGGTAGCCCACATCTGATGCTGTCCCACGTCGGTAACCACAATGCCCTTAGGGAATACTTCATTGATGGATTCCATAATCATCTGGGGGGACATACCCTTGTCCCGGCGCATCTCCAGAGGATTCTCTGCCTCCCAGTCGGCAATTTTAGAAAGCCACTTCTCTGTGCTCTTAGGCTCCGCATATTCCACCAGGCGCTCCAAGGCTATCTTAGCATCGGCTGTCAAGGGAACATCTACCACAACATTTCTGGAAATAGATGCAGCGTCAATATCTAAATGAACAATTTTAGCTTTGGGCGCAAACTCATTCAAATCTCCTGTAATACGATCATTAAAGCGAGTTCCAATGGAAAACAAAACATCACACTCGCTGACCGCTTTGTTGGCCGCAAATCTGCCGTGCATACCGCTGTTGCCTACATAGAGAGGGTGATCTGTCGGGATAGCGCCTTTCCCCATAATGGTTGTAACAACAGGCACCTTCATCTTCTCCGCAAACTCTGTAAGAAGTTCTCCTGCACCGGCAATATTCACACCGCCGCCTGCCAGAATCAATGGCTGCTTGGCCTGCTTAAGCATCTTGTATGCTTTCTTCAACTGACCGATATGTACCGTCTCATTTGGCTTGTATCCTCGGATATCCACATGTTCCGGATAAACTGCTGAGCCAACCTGCGTCTGCAAATTCTTAGGAATATCGATAAGCACAGGTCCCGGCTTACCCGTTCTTGCAATGTGAAATGCCATCTTAATGGTCTTGCCAAGATCCTTGCGATCCTGAACTGTCACACCATACTTTGTAATGCTTCTGGTCATACCCACAATGTCCACTTCCTGAAAAGCATCGTTACCGATGAGATTCTGAGGTACCTGACCTGTAAAAATAACAAGGGGAACGCTGTCATAATGGGCATCCGCAATACCTGTAATGGTGTTAGTTGCGCCCGGACCACTGGTAACAAGGCAGACACCTACCTTACCGGTGGCTCTGGCATATCCTTCCGCCTCATGAATCAAAGCCTGTTCATGACGGGGCAACACAACGCGGATTCCCTCCTGCTTATAGAGCTCATCCACGATATCTGTCACCATACCGCCCGGGTACGCAAATATGGTGTCAACTCCCTCTTCCTGCAATGCTTTTACAAATAATTTTCTTCCTGTTATATCCATTTTTCTATCCTCACCTTTCATCTAAATACTATTCTATAAAAAATAGCATCAGACTCGCTTGTAAGTCTGGTAGGTATAGATAACGTCAAAATACGTCTGTTCCTCGCTCTCCTCCACCATCTTCCAGTCATCTCTCTCCTCAAGATTGGGAAAGTAGGAATCCGCCGCGTAGGCGTAATCAATCTTGGTGATGTGGGCGGTATCACACAAATCCAGCAACTGCTTGTAAATGCTGTCGCCACCGATGACGTAAACATCGTTGGTATCATAGGCTTCCAATTCCTTTTGCAGTTCCTCCACAGAGTGAACCACGGTAACACCCTTTGGCTGGTAGTCCATATTTCTGGTCATAACAATGTTGACACGATCCTTCAAGGGTGCCTGATTCGGAAAACTCTCTAAGGTCTTGCGCCCCATAACAACCACATTGCCCGTGGTCATCTGGCGAAAGCGCTTCATATCTTCCGGAATGCGAATCAGAAGCTGGTTGTCTTTGCCGATGGCCCAGTTCTGATCTGCCGATGCAATAATATTCATACTTCTATACTCCTTCTATTCGTTACGTGTTTCATAATGTGGTTCCTCCATCGCCTTCGGCTCGGACTCACTAAGTTGCTTTCGGTCATACCGCAATTGGAATGTTCTTAATCTGTGGTCCTGTCACGTAGTTATCCAAACGGATATCGTCCTCTGTAAACTGATAGAAATCCTTGATGTCAGGATTCAGCCAGAAGGTCGGTGCCGGATGCTGCTCTCTTGTAATCAACTCCTGCACCAGAGGAATATGTCTATCATAAATGTGCGCATCTGCAATCACATGTACTAACTCGCCCACTTCCATATCACATACCTGAGCCAACATGTGCATAAGCACTGCATACTGACATACATTCCAGTTGTTAGCTGCCAGAATATCTTGTGACCTCTGGTTCAAAATGGCATTTAACACCAGCTTGTCCGTGCCGGGTCTGGTGGTCACGTTAAAGGTCATAGAATATGCGCAGGGGTAAAGATGCATCTCTGCCAAATCCTGGTGCACATAAATATTAGTCATAATCCGTCGGCTGAAAGGATTGTTCTTCAGGTCGTAAATCACTCGATCCACCTGATCCATCATACCTTCCTTATACTGATGCTTCACTCCCATCTGATAGCCGTATGCCTTACCGATGGATCCGGTTTCGTCTGCCCACTCATCCCAGACAGTGCTCTTAAGGTCGTGGATGTTGTTGGACTTCTTCTGCCAAATCCAGAGCATCTCATTGGTACAACTCTTAATAGCGGTGCGGCGAAGGGTCAACGCCGGAAATTCCTTGGACAGGTCGTAGCGATTCACCACGCCAAATTTCTTAATGGTATAGGCACTGGTGCCGTCCTCCCATTTAGGGCGAACCTTTTCCCCTTCAGTGCTCACACCATTTGCAATGATATCCTCACACATTGATACAAAAATCTGATCTGCTAAACTCATGTGTACATCTCCTTACACCCCTTGTTTTAAAACAAAGTTTATCTAATATAGTTTATATGATTTTTCTGCCAAACGCAACAGAAACCAAAGTGAAATCTGTTGCCTTTTATAGGTAAATAAGCTATATTAGAAGATAGATTTTGATGCAAAGGAGCAAAGTAATGAGTCAGGCAAAAGTTGATTACAATAAAGAGCAGAAATACAACCGCAAGAAGCTGGTGAAGAAACAGAAGAGAGCACGAGTTCTTGGCACCATCGCTGCCACACTTGTTGCTGTCGCTTTAATTGGTTGGGTAGGTTTTTCTACGTACAGCAAGTACGAAGAGCAGAAGGAGGCCACCATTACCAAATTGACCTTGGATTCTTCCGCACTTTCTGATTATACTTCAGGATTGAGCGACTAAGCACAACAAGAAACCTCAGAGTTGGGATGTTTCCCACCCTCTGAGGTATTTTTATGCCTAACTATGTATTATTTTTCTACTTTAGCCTGATCCAGGGCATCCTGAATAGCCATCACCAAAACTTCCGTTGTGTACTGATTGTTTGCCTCATAGGTAATATCATCCAAAGACTGTTTTTCATAAATTTGCTGGCGGATGGACTCCAATGCCGGCTCCATCAGCGGATACATAACAGAAACCGACTCCTCCATATTTACGAAGGAGATGTCATTGATGTGATTTTCATCCACAATCACCTCCACACCAATAGCATTATCATTCATCTGAAAACTGGCGGTGTAAACCCCCGGGACATATATGGTCTCCTCTACCGGTTCACTGCTGTTCTTCCCGGCAAACATCCAACAAAGCAGGATTACAAGCAACACTCCCAGCCCGGCAAAGATGGCCGTATAGATCAATTCTTTCAGATGAAGAACAACAATTTTTGTTTTACTACTCACTTCTAAATCCCCAGTATTTCGGTGTTTAATAGAGTATATGAAAATTCGAAAAAAAAATTCTAAATTTTTGTTGACATCTGAAAATGCTTTATATATAATAACTATTGTCGTCGCGAGATGACAGCAAATAGGCGCGAGTGGCTCAGTTGGTGGAGCACAACCTTGCCAAGGTTGGGGTCGCGGGTTCGAGTCCCGTCTCGCGCTCTTGTTATTGAAAGGATATCCCATCGGATATCCTTTTTTGTTGTCTGAATTTTGGACTCGAATCCGCTCGCATGGTTCTCGTTGTCGGCTCTTTTTTGCCCTATTGTGCCCCATTTTTGCCCCATGAAATTTACTGCGAATCCCTCCGGTATTATGCATTAAATTGTCCCAATAAAAATAGTGGAGCGAGCCGTAAAGTCGGCTCAGTCTCCACTTAGTAATAGTATATCACAAACAGCACAAAATGCAACACGGAAACCCAGTGCTATTTCCTGCGCCCTACGGGTACTTTCCAACAAACTTGCTCTCACCCCGTAAAATCAAGGCTCATATACAGAATAATTCCAACGACTTACGGGGTTAATCAAGTAAACTTTTCATTTACCCGTATAAATATCCTCAAAACCTCAGATACAATACGAATCCCTACGGGTAATGGGACAATAACAGTTCATATACCCGTAATTCCACAATTCTCCCTTGAAAAAGCCCCCATATTCTACGGGGCTAAATGGTTAAATCTACCTAACCCCCGTAAATCCACTTCCCCGCCTCTGCTCTAAAAGTTTCAAGTTGCTTTTTCCCCGTATTAAAGTATACCAGTATTGGAGGTTGAGTTATTGCCGACCGGCAATTGGAGCCTAACACGCTTTCATCAACTTCTTTTTTAATTACACTTATATTCCACATTTGTCACAGCATAATTCCAGCAGTTCTTTCTCTGTTGTTTTTAAGGAGATTATGCTATGCTGTGGTCAAATGGAGACCGAGCCGACTTGACGACTCGCTCCACTTTTTTGTTTATTGTAATCTTCCTAATGGCACCCGCCACATTTACTGCAGTCACCGCCGCATTGGAGGGACTTGCCTTTTTTCTTGTCTCGAATCATGATTCCAATGACCAGCGCAACTACTGCAATCAAAATAATTCCTACAATAATCGTTGCCATATCCCATATTCCTCCTTCAATATGCTACGCCACATCTGAAGCAGCAGCGTTCCCGGTCCGTCTCGCCTTTCCACTCTCTTTATCCGGGCGAAACAGCAGATACAATATTCCAAAGATCAAAGCCCACGCTACTATGGTCCCAAGCCCAAACACTCCTGTAGTTACCCATGTGCCAATCTGGTAAATACACATAGACACCACATAGGCCAGCAGACATTGATAGCCAATGGCAAACCAGAACCACTTCTTGCTGTTCATCTCTCGCTTGATAGCTCCCATTGCAGCAAAGCAAGGCGCACACAAGAGGTTAAATACCAAAAATCCGTAAGCCGCCACAGGTGTCATCACACCGGCCAGGCTTCCCCAAATCTCTAAACCATCCTCTGCCACTTCCCCAAATCCGAACAGCAGACCGAAGGTTGCCACCACATTTTCCTTGGCAATCAATCCCGTCACTGCAGCAACGGCCATCTTCCAGCCTTCTCCTGCCTGAGTCCAACCCAGGGGAGCAAACACCCAGGCGATGGCACTGCCCAGTTTGGCCAAAATGCTCTCATCCAACTGCTCTGCCTCCAACATGCCAAATCCGGCATTGCTCCAGCCAAAGCTCATCAAAAACCAAAGTACAATGGTGGACAGCAAAATAATGGTTCCAGCCTTTTTGATAAAGGACCAGCCACGCTCCCACATGCTCCTCAGCACATTTTCCACAGTAGGCCAGTGGTACGCAGGCAACTCCATGACAAAGGGAGCCGGGTCCCCGGAAAACATTTTTGTCTTTTTCAAGATGATACCGGAACAGATAATGGCTGCCACACCTATAAAATACGCGCTCCATGATACCCAGCCTGCATTATCAAAGAAGGCTCCGGCAATCAGAGCGATAATAGGCAGCTTCGCCCCGCAGGGAACAAATGTGGTTGTCATAATAGTCATCTTCCGGTCTCTGTCATTTTCGATGGTTCGGGATGCCATAATCCCCGGCACACCGCATCCACTACCGATGAGCATAGGGATAAAGGACTTGCCGGATAACCCAAACTTGCGGAAAATCCGGTCCATAATAAATGCCACACGAGCCATATAGCCACAGCTTTCCAAAAATGCCAAAAAGATAAACAGCACCAGCATCTGGGGCACAAATCCCAGCACTGCACCCACACCGGAGATAATTCCGTCCACAATCAGACCGGTGAGCCAGTCGGCACAGCCTATGCCTTCAAAGAAGCTGCGGGCTCCCGGGACAATCCACTCACCAAATAGGGTATCGTTGGTCCAGTCTGTCAAAAAAGCCCCCACTGTTGTCACAGATACATAATATACCAGAAACATCACGAGTGCAAAGATGGGAAGTGCCAGCCATCGGTTGGTAACCACCCGGTCAATCTTATCGGAGGTTGTCATGGCTCCCTTTTTGCTCTTGGTGGCGCATTCCCCGATGATGGAGGAAATGTAGACATATCTTTCATTGGTAATCACACTCTCTGTATCATCATCAAAGACATCCTCCATCTTTTGGATTTCTTCGGACACGTCGGGAACTGCCTTCATCTGTGTCTGAATCTTATCATCCTTTTCCAGCAATTTGATGGCAAAAAATCTATTCTGTTCCTCGGGCACTCCGCCACCGATTTTATCTTCTACAGAAGAAATGATTTTCTCTACCTCAGGGGAAAAGGTATGGACTCTGGCAGACGATTTTCTTCCCTTGGCAAGGGCAACTGCACGTTCTGCGGCCTTGGCTATTCCGGTTCCCTTCAACGCGGAAATCTCCACCACTTCACATCCCAGCTTCTCCCCCAGCTTATCCACATAAATCCGATCTCCTGTTTTTTCCAAAACATCCATCATGTTCACAGCCATCACCACCGGAATTCCCAATTCCAGCAACTGTGTAGACAGATACAGGTTTCTCTCGATATTGGTACCATCCACAATATTGATGATAGCGTCAGGCTTCTCCTCAATCAGATAATTTCTGGCAACCACCTCTTCTAAGGTATAAGGGGACAGGGAGTAGACTCCCGGCAAATCTACAATTACGACATCCCGGTGGCCTTTCAACTTTCCTTCCTTTTTCTCCACCGTCACTCCCGGCCAGTTTCCCACAAACTGATTGGAACCGGTCAGAGCATTAAATAATGTAGTCTTCCCACTGTTGGGGTTTCCTGCAAGTGCTATTTTTATTGACATGTTAATTCTCCTTTATCAAACAAACTATTCATCGCACTGGTTAGTTTCACCTAACCAAAGGCCAAAAAATTTACTCCACATGAATCATCTCAGCATCTGCCTTTCTGATGGAAAGCTCATAGCCTCGAACCGTAACCTCCATAGGGTCACCTAGAGGTGCAACCTTTCGCACAAAGACATCCACCCCCTTGGTGATGCCCATATCCATAATTCTTCGTTTCACCGGTCCCTCCCCGGTCAGTTTCGCAACTCTCACTGTCTGGCCGCAGGGTACTTCTTTTAATGTTCTCATCTTATCCATTCCTTCTTTCTATTTAAGGTTTCCAAACACCTAAACCATAATTTTGTTGGCCATATCCTTTCCAATGGCAACCCGAGAATCCTTCACATTCACAATCAGGTTACCGCCGGTATCCGATACAACCGTCACGGCACCGCCTACCACGAAGCCCAGATTTTCCAGGAAGCTTCTGGTATCTCCTTTTCCTCCTACTCGCTTAATGATATTGGTTTCACCGGTACGCATCATTGTAAGTGGCATACTCTCACCCTTCTTTCTGTCTATGTTTTAACTACCTTTTTTCGATAGTTAGTATAATCTAACCAGAGTTAGTTGTCAATAACCATTTTCCAATTTGTTGTATTTTATATGCAGGAATGATATGATACAAAAAAAGATGGGAGAAGAATTATGAGCTATACCAAGCATCGTTCAGATGAATCCGTAGAAGATTATTTAGAGACAATTCTGTTGTTGCAGAAGAAAATGGGTCAGGTGCGTTCTATCGATATCGCCCATGAATTAGAGTATTCCAAGCCCAGTGTCAGCGTGGCTATGAAGAACCTTCGAGAAAAGGAATACATCACAGTGACTGACAACGGATACATCACCCTCACCGAGAGCGGCAAACAGCGCGCCGAGAGTGTCTTGGAACGTCACACCATTCTCTCAGACTGGCTGATGAGTATTGGTGTAAGCAAGGAGACAGCACAGGCGGATGCCTGCCGCATAGAACACGATTTGAGCGAGGAGAGCTTCGAGGCAATCAAGAGAGCCTGCCGTTAGGCAAATGTCACCCCAACGCCACATCCAGAATCATCATCACGCTAAATCCCAAGGCAAAACATATGGTTCCGACATCACAGTGTCTTCCCTCTGACATCTCAGGAATCAATTCCTCTACCACCACATAAATCATAGCCCCCGCAGCAAAACTTAACAAATACGGCAGTGCCGGCACAATAAATCCGGCTGCCAAAATGGTCAGCAAGGCTCCCACCGGTTCCACAATTCCTGACATCACGCCACCTGCAAAGGCTCTCCCTTTGCCGACACCCTCTGCCCGAAGTGGCATAGAGATAATAGCCCCCTCCGGGAAGTTCTGAATGGCGATGCCAATAGCCAAAGCCAGGGTTCCCATGGTCGTAATCCCCTGGTTGCCTGCCAAATATCCCGCATATACAACACCGATAGCCATCCCTTCCGGAATATTATGTAGTGTCACCGCCAGTACCAGCATTGTGGTTTTTCCCAGCTTTGTCTTTGGGCCCTCAGCCTGATTGCTTCCCACATGTAGGTGGGGAATGATATGATCCAACAGAAGCAAAAACAAAATACCCAGCCAAAAGCCCACCACAGCCGGAACAAAAGACCATTTGTTCATATACTCCGCCTGCTCCAAAGACGGAATCAACAAACTCCAAATAGAGGCTGCCACCATCACCCCAGCGGCAAATCCCGCCAGAATTTTTCTCAATGTATCTCCCATAGCTTTTTTCATAAAAAATACGCAAGCTGCTCCCAGTGTTGTTCCCAAAAATGGAATTAAAATACCATACAATATATGCATACGGGTTCCTCCTTATCTAAATTCTATGACATCTATAGGTACGATATGATACTCTTTGTAGTTAGTTTTCACTAACTGCACTGTAACATACATCTGCCGGATTGTAAAGGCAAAAATCTGCCGTACTATCCATCCACTCTCATCATGCGATAGCCCACACCAATATGGGTCTGAATGTACTGAGGACAATCCGGTCCCACCTCAATCTTTTTTCGCAGTGTTGCCATAAACACCCGGAGAGATGCCACATCGTTTTGCCATGAGCTTCCCCAGATTTTCTGGGTAATATAGGTATGGGTCAACACTTTCCCTGTGTTTTTTGCCAATAGACAGAGCAGTTTGTACTCAATGGGGGTCAGTTTTAATTCCTCTTCATTCAAATAGGCGCAACGGGCAACAAAGTCAATTTTGAGTTGTCCATTGGTGTAAATAGTATTCTCCCCCATACCCGCCTCTGATGTGAGCAAAGCAATACGACGCTGCATAACTCGAAGTCGCGCCAAAAGTTCTTCCACAGAAAATGGTTTCGTCAAATAATCGTCAGCCCCCATATCAAGGGCCTCAATCTTGTCCTCGTCATCGCTTCTTGCACTTATAACAATAATGGGCATATTAGACCATTCGCGGATGCGCTTGATAACCTCTATACCGTCCATATCCGGTAGTCCCAAATCCAGAAATACCACATCCGGATTGCAGGTAGAGGCCTGCATAATGGCCTCCTCTCCGCTGGAAGCTGTCACAAAAAGATAATCATGTGTTTTCAGGGTGGTGGTAATCAAATTTCGCACCGGGGAGTCGTCCTCCACCACTAATACTTTAAACTTATTCATTGATATTGATTTCCCCTTTCTGTAAATAGAAGGTAAACACACAGCCTGACGGAATATTATCCTTTACCATGATGCATCCTCCGTGAGCCTCCACAACTGTTTTGCAAAGTGCCAACCCCAACCCAATACTTCTCTTGCTGTCAGCCACAGTCTTTCCCACTGTGTAAAACATATCAAAAATGTGCTCCTTCGCCTCATCCCTAATGCCCGGGCCATTGTCCGAGACTTCAATAAAAATCTTGTCGTCCCTCTCACCGGATGTGATGACAATCTCAGACCCCACCTGGGTATATTTGATAGCATTGTTTACGATGTTAATGATTACCTGTACAATCAGCTTAGCATCCATGATGGCAAAAAGCATCTCGTCTCCCTGCTGTACACGTATGGTATGCCGGGTGCGATTTCTGTCAATATGTTTCAAGGCCTCCTCAATCACATCATCTACCAATTGCGGAGACAAATTCAATTCCATGCTGTTATTCTCAATACGGGTCACTGACAGAAGATTTTCCACCAGATTAATCAGCCACTGGGCATCGTCGTAGATATCCATAAACATCTGTTGTCTCGTGTCCGCATCCAGTTGCTCATAATGAGAACACAGGTTGCTGGCATTTCCCGAAATAGATGTGAGAGGTGTGCGCAAATCATGAGAAATGGTCCGAAGCAAATTGGAACGCATTTTTTCCTTTTGGGCCTGCAGGGCCGCCTGTTCCTTCTCCCGGGCATTCTTCATATTTTCCAATGCCAGGGCGCACTCTCCCAAAATGGACATCAATATACTGTATTCAAACATGCCAACCGGTGTCTTGTCCACCCGAATCCCCATCACTCCGTATACGGATCCGTTGATGCGAATAGCCAGGTACAATCCCCTGGCATCAGAAAAGATATCTGTGGTTGCACCTGCCCTTTTTTGATGTGCAAACACCCATTCCGCCACTTGATTCTCACGCTCCTCAAAAAAGATAGTACTATCTGATTCACCCTCCGCCCGGAAAATATAACCCTTGCCAAGGGCATGATTCTCCACCGGATAAATCACCAAATCTCTGTCTAAAAGCAGCATCACCTGGCTGGCAGTAATGCGAATCACTTCGTCATCACTTTGGGCCTTCTGTAACAGTTGATTGGTATCAAAGAGAACCTTGGTACGGTAGGCTGCCCGTGCCGACTGTTTGGCAGCGTCCTTCAGCTTATTTGCCAGACTCCCTGTTAAAATCGCAGCCAGGAGCATGATGGCAAAGGTAATGGTATACCCCGGCTCATAGGCATGAAAAGTCAATCTGGGTTCTGTGAAAAAATAGTTGAACAGCAGCACACTGCAAAAGGAACTGATGAGACTGCTGAAATGGCTTCTTGTAATGATGGCATTCACCAAAACCCCCAGAATATACACCGTTATGATATTGGACTCGGTAAAGCCCAACCGACGAAACAGACTGCCCAGAAGGGTTACCCCCGCCAAAAGCAGAACTGTAAGCAAAATATCTCTTCCACTGGGGCGAATCATTTTCGTCAAATGCTTGGCGTCAATCATTTTCCAGTCAGCCGAGGAATCCGGGATAATATAAATATCAATATTTGGCGCAATGGCTATCAGTTGCTCCGTCAAAGCCGCTCCGCTTAAGAAACTGTATTTCCTTGTATTACTCCTCCCGATAACAATCTTATTAACACCTGAAATTCTGGCATATTCTGCTATCTGGAAGGGAACATTATCTCCCACCACGGTGGCGATGGTTGCGCCGTTGTCCTCCGCAAATCGAATATTGTTCTGCAACCGGATTCGATTCTCATCTGAGAGCACATCCGGCTCCACTCTCTGTACATACAAAGCCGTGAATTTAGCTCCAAAGGCATCTGCCATACGGGCTGCCGCCTCAATGGTTTTCTTATTGGACGGAGAAGTGGACAGACAAACTAAAACATGGTCTGAGTCTCCCTGTTGTTTTTCCATAATGTTTGAAAACTCCTTTTTGTCATTTACCCACTGATTATACCACAAAATCATTCATCTTTATCATCCCAAAGAATCACCCTACAATTCTTGTGTGTTAATTGATAATGTTTGATCTCGTCTGCCATTTCCTCAGCCGTCTCATGCTCCGGGAGAACAATATAGGTAGGCTCCTTTAGTTGAAAGTCCTCCTGTTCCAATCCGCAAGCATCCTCCCATTGTTTTCCCATACGGCTCACCACCAGAAAACCAATTACAAAATCCAGAATTATCATTCCAACAATCAAGAAAGTTACCACTGTTCTCACCTCCTTTTGCCTCTACCTGCGCCAATTTATATATGAAAACACTTTTGAATGGCTTTATACTCTCCCAATACCATCATGGTCATATTACTGTTCAGCACGGTATCCGGCATAATAGTCAGATTCATACTGCCCCCCTCTTTAATTGCCATAATGTTAATGCCATATTTTCTGCGAATGTCAATTTGGTCAACGGTTTTTCCCACCCACTCATTGGGAATTACCACCTCAAAAATCGCATGACGATCGTCCAGACTAATGTAGTCTAAGATATGGTCTGCCGTAAAACGGATAGCCGTCCACCTCGCCATCTGTTTTTCCGGATTAACCACTTCGTCTGCACCGTTTCTGAGCAAAAATTTGGCCTGCACCTCCCGCTCAGCCCGTGCCACCACATATCTGCCCCCCAGTTCCTTTAAAAGTGACGTGGTCTCCAGAGAACTCTGAAAATCATTTCCGATGGTGACAATGCACACATCGTAATTGTTGATTCCCAAAGAACTGAGGAAATCCTCATTGGTGCTGTCTCCAATCTGTGCATTGGTCACATAGGGCAAAGCCTGATTTATCTTATCCTCGTCCCGATCAATGGCCATCACCTGGTGACCAATTTCATGTATCTGTTTCGCCACTAATGTTCCAAAGTTTCCTAGTCCGATTAACAAAACTGATTTCATAGTTTCCTCCTATCCAACTGTAATATGTTCCAATGGATACTTTGACACAAAGGTATCCCTGCGGGAAAATGCCGCATAGATCAAGGTAAGTCCGCCTGCTCTGCCAAAAAACATCAAAAGCATCAACACAAGTTTTGATATTACACCCAGTTCCGACGTAATACCCAGGGTCAGTCCCACGGTGCCGATGGCCGAAATAGCTTCAAATAAACTGGTGGAAAGGGATATATTCTCACAAACACTGATAATCAATCCACCGCCAATAGCTAATATTAAATACATGAAAAATATGGTGGAAGCATTCTTGATTTCGTGATCCCCAATGCGTCTTCCAAAAAACTTGGCATTATCTCTTCGCCGAAATACGGCAATGGTATTTCCAAACAGCACTGCTGCGGTGGTAGTTTTCATACCTCCTGCGGTAGATCCCGGAGACCCTCCGATTAGCATAAGTATCATAATGACGCCTAACCCGGCGCTGGTCATCTTGGTCAAATCCGCCGTATTAAACCCTGCCGTCCTAGGCGTAACAGCCTGAAAAACAGATTGGCAAATCCGGCTTTTTATGGGAAGATCGGAAAAATCAAAACAGAAGAAAAACACCGCCGGCACTATAATCAAAAATAAGGATGTAGCCAAAATCACCTTGCTCTGCATCCGGTATTCCTTAAAGCGGAATTTCTTTTTCACAATGTCATTCCAGGTGAGAAATCCGATACCTCCCGTAAAAATCAAAAGGGAAAACACAATGGTGACATAGACATTGTCATCAAAGGAAGTGAGAGATGAAAATGCTCCCGTCTTTCCTCCCATCAAATCAAATCCGGCATTGCAGAAGGCTGAGATAGAATGGAACACAGACATCCAAATCCCCGCCAATCCGTATTTGCTACAGAAAAACGGCAGCAACGCCACCACACCTGCCAGTTCCACTCCAAAAGCTGTGCGAAAAACAAAACTTGTAAGCCTCACGACCCCTCCCACCTGGGGTGCGGAGAGAGAACTCTGCATAGCTTGCCTTTGCATAAGAGAAATCTTTCGTCCCGCAATCACTGCCAGAAAGGATGCCACGGTGACCACTCCCAGACCTCCCATTTGAATCAATACAAGAATGACTCCCTGCCCAAAATAAGACCAGTACATGGCCGTATCTCTCACCACAAGCCCGGTCACACAAACCGCTGAGGTAGAGGTAAAAAGCGCATCTATAAAGGGGGTTACCTGATGTGTTCTGGAGGATATAGGCATCATCAACAGTAACGCGCCCATCAAGATTACCCCTGCAAATCCCAAAATAATAATTTGAAAAGACGAAAGCTTTCCCTTAACCGTTGTTAAGATATCCACTTGAATCTTCCTCCCAATATTTTTGTTATGGTTATTATAGTCCTCCGGAAGAAAAGACCCCATTAAGTATTTTGATCCCGTATAAAGATTGTATAAAGATGAAACAAGATGCCCTTTGCCCACAAAAAAGACACCCTTTTGGGGGTGTCCTTTTAAAAATCTGTGTTCATCTGTATTACAGTTGGAATTTCTCCACCAGTTGTTGCAAGCTCATAGACTGCTCCGACAGTTCTTCTGTGGAAGCTGCTGTCTCCTCTGCCGTGGCAGTATTGGTCTGCACCACATCGGAAATCTGCTTTACTTTATCCTGAATGGCATAAGAGCTCTTGGCCTGATAAATGGTATCCTGGGTAATGTCCTCAAAGGCTCTGGAAATCTCAGCAGAATTTTCCACAATTTCTCCCAGAGACTCCGTGGTTCTGGTGGCACAATTCTTTGCATTGTGAATAGCCTTAATACACTCATGAATCAGTTCCGAATTCTTGGTAGATGCCTCTGCACATTTTGCCGCCAACTCTCTCACCTCTTCGGCAACCACGGCAAATCCAAGACCATTTTCCCCGGATCTGGCAGCCTCCACGGAGGCGTTCAGGGAGAGAAGATTGGTCTGAAAGGCAATGTTATCGATGGTCTCCACAATCTTTGCTATGTCAGCCGACATTACTTCCACTTGATTCACTGCTTCCATCAATTCCGCCATCTGCACATTGGAACTCTGAATCTCACCATCCAATTCCTGCAATTTCTGATTAATCACTTCACCATTCTTAGAGCTATTGTTGATGCGCTCTGAAATATCGTGAATATCATCCACCACGCCCTGAATGGAAGTTGCCTGAGCCAAGGTTCCCCTAGACAGCATATCTGCCGCATCGGAGAGTTGCTTAGAGCCTGTAGATACCTCTGCCGTTGCCTCCTGAATGGCAGCAATCAACTGATAAATAATTCTGTGAATTACATTGATGGATTCGGACAGAGAATTGTAGTCTCCGGGATACTCCTGCATATCGGAAAAGCCTAAATTGTAGTTGGCCAGTTGTCCCAGAGCGTCGTTCGCTTCTGTGATGATCTTTGTCAAAGTACTGTTAAGGGAAGCCGCCGTATTCTGCAACTTTCCTATCTCATCCCTGCGCTTGGTGGTTTCAATGGTCTTAGACAAATCTCCCCTGGAGATGGCATCAAACACATCTTTCACGCGATTGACTACTTTGCTGATAGAATTGGCCAGAAGGAACGCAACCACTAAAGCGAAAATCACCGCTCCAACCACCCAAATCCCAATGGCCCGGGTGGTCTTGTTTAAGCCGGCCATAAAGTCTGTTTCCGGCGCTGCAATCACCATAGTCCATCCGTCTGTATTGGCAATGGGATAGTATCCGCAAAGCAGGTCTTTCTTGTTATAGGTATAACTTCCAAAGCCGGATTCCCCGGATATCATCTTTTGTCCCAAGGATGTGAGGGCCGTGTTATCCGCCTCCAGAACATTGACGCTTTCCACTGCCGTCTCGTCCACATGGGCAATGACCGTGCCCTCTCTGTCGATAATATACGCATAGCTGTTCTTGCTGACAGAGATACTGTCAATAATAGCATTGATAAAATCGTTGTCCATACGATAGTAGACAACCCCCTCAACAGCTCCTGCGTCATTGACAATGGGGGCAGCAATACTGATGCCGTATTTCCCCGTGTACTTACTAAGCGTCACCTCAGAAATATTGGCGGTCCCCGCCAGAGCCGTTGTTACATAGGCCCGATCACTAAAATCCGTTCCATCCTTGATGCTAACCCCGGCAGCATCTAAGATGTTGCCGCTGGTAAATCCGTAGTCAGCCACATAGCCGTCCAGCAATGCCACTCTTGTGGAAGGTTCCTTGTCCGCTCCAATCTCTGAGTTGTGTCCCGTGGCCGTGGCAATGTGCATATAGTCTCCCAACTGTTTGCTCACATCATCTGAGGCCAACTGAGCGGAGGATATCATGGAATCCTTCACCTGTTCCATCACAATTTTCTCACAGGATTTGCTGGCAAATAAACCAACACCTCCCATCAAGAAAACTATGGTTACTCCAAAAATCAATTCTATCTTTTGTCTAATTCTCATTCGCTCCTCCGTATTCTGCTACTTGCCCAACTCCTTACAAATACGTTCATATTCTTCCTCATCCAGCTTGTAATGTTTCTTGTATAGGAAGTAAGACAAAATCATTGGGATGCACGGTACCACGGACATAAAAATCAAAAGAGCAAATCCCTGGCTGTTGGAAACACCGGCCAGCACATCATTGATCTGTGCCAACTTCACTGCCTCGGTAATCAGCCCTCGATTACACTGCTGCTCCAATTCAGAGATTTGGTTGGTATATGCCGTAACGCCAAAAATCAGATAGGTAGCTGAAGTGATTGCCACAATCAATGCACCTCCCAACTTGGTGATAAAGGGGCGCAATGAGGTGATAATCCCTTCATCTCTCGTACCAAACTTGTACTCATTATACTCCACAGTATTCATTATGGAAATCATCATAATCAAATAAAATGCATTTTGGCCTAAATTACACAACATATAGCCCACCACGAGAATGGCAAATTTACCTGTGCCGGCTCCGGGGATAAATCCCGATAGAAGCATCATGGCATAACCGATGGTTGCTGCCACCGTCATGATACCCATCAACTTCTTGCGGTGCATATGGCGAGAAATTGTGGGATAGAAAATGACCATGAAAGCCGTCACAGACATACCAATGGTGGTGAAGAGGGAATAAAGGCCTCCCTCGTATCCGTAGGTGACGTAAATATAAGTAGACCCGATTCCACCTGTAATCAATCCATTTCCAATCTGCTGCAAAAGGAAGATGGCTGCAACCCAGACCAACTGATCATTTCTGGCAATGGTGCGAAAGACCTGTCGAAAGCTGAACTTCTCCGCCGGTTGTCTCTTTTCTTCCCGATGCTCCCGGGTACCAAAAATGGTAATACTCAAAAACAACGGTGCTAAAATAGCCACCACCAGTGCAATGGCGCCATAGGCGCTTGCCGCATTCCCTCCAATAGCACTCTTGCCTGCAGTAAACAGCGGAATCAATACCAGTGCTCCGGTACTTCCGATTCCGGCAAACAATGTGGCCCGGGAAGTCAGCTGATTTCTGGCATTGGCATCTGAGGACAGGGCCGGAATCATACCCCAGTAGGAAATATCATTCATGGTATATGTGATGCTGAAAGCAAAATACATCACCCCGAAGAACACCACAAAATTCCACCCGGTGAGCTGAACATTATACATGAGATAAATCACCACGGAAGTGGTCAATACCCCCAGCAGTAACCATGGCTTAAATTTCCCGTACTTACCTCTGGTGCGTTCAATGATATTGCCCATGATAGGATCATTTAACGCATCAAATACCCTGGCTGCAATCATAATCCCTGTGATTGCCGTCAGTTGTGCCCCGGTGAGTGTGTGGGTAAACAACACAAAGGTCAACAGATAATTGTTAATCAACACATATACTGCATCCCTACCGATTGTCCCCATGGGATAGGTTATCAGGTTCCTCTTTAAAATCTTTTGTTCCTTCTCCAATATTTCTTCCCCCTTTATACAATTATCCGCTGTACAACATCATCAGTTCATCCACCGGGCACGCTTCCGCTACCTGGACGCTGGTAGCGGTACATAAGATGCCACTAACGTGCCATCTAAGTACCGACCGCGCCAGAAGTACCCTGTGTATGGAACTGTTGACGTTGCACATCGGAGATATACGGTAAACACAAAACTAGCTTAAAACTTTAACCAATAATATCGCCGAGCCTAATACAGTCAAAACCACACCTGTAGCACGATTCAAGGTCACCGCACTTGCCTTGTTGGCAAAAAGCGCTGCAATGCGAGCCCACAACAAAGTAAAGATAACACACAACACCAGTGGCAACATATCAGGCATTCCCCCAATGGCAAAGTGGCTGGCCGCACCTGTCAACGCCGTGAACGTCATGATAAACACGCTGGTTCCCACTGCAGTCTTAAGCTCATACCCTAAAATGCTGGTCAGCAACAGTAGCATCATCATGCCGCCACCGGCTCCTACAAATCCGCAGATAAATCCCACCATAATGCCGCTGAAAACAGATTGTATCAGTCTCTTCCGAGGAGAGACATCATTCATCTTCTCCTTTGTGGTCATAATAGGACGCACAATGAATTTGATACCCAGTAGCAGAGTCATCACGGTAGAAAAACCTCCCATGGTGGAGTTTGGCACCTTGCTGGCCACAAAACTTCCCACAAAGGTAAAGGTTAAAACCGTCATCATCATTACCAGTCCGTTACGAATGTCCAGGTTCTTATTCTTGCCATAGGTATATGCACTGATGGCACTGGCCAACACATCACTGGCTAGTGCAATCCCCACTGCCTGATAAGCCGGCATCCCCAAAAACGTTATCAGCATCGGACTGATCACAGCCGCTGCACTCATTCCCGCAAAGCCTGTCCCAAGTCCGGCTCCCATCCCGGCAAAAAAACACACAATAACCTTTACCAAAAGTTCCATCGTAGCATCTCCAATATCTCGTCGTATTTCTTATGTCTCTGATTATACCACTTCCTTCCCCAAAACAACATTCCATTTTCAATTATATATTGGTATAATAATGGTATGTTTTTTGTGAAGCGGACGGCTGCACAAGATTACCTAATCAGCCATTAAAGGAAGTATACAATGAGAAAGAAAGAATTGGCAGCCCTTGTAATAGAGCGACTAAAAAATGAATATCCACAGACGCACTGTACTCTGGATTACGACGATGCCTGGAAACTTTTAGTGAGTGTCCGTCTGGCAGCCCAGTGTACCGACGCCAGGGTCAACGTGGTGGTAAAGGACCTTTTTGCCCTATATCCATCCATCGAGGCATTGGCAGAAGCCACGCCGGAACAAATCGAGGCCATCGTCCACCCCTGCGGTTTGGGTAAAAGCAAAGCCAGAGATATCAGTGCCTGTATGAAACGTCTGCGAGATGAATTTCACAGTAAGGTTCCTGATGATTTTAACGCCCTGTTATCCCTCCCCGGGGTGGGGCGAAAAAGTGCCAATCTGATGATGGGAGATGTATTTGGCAAGCCGGCCATTGTGACAGACACCCACTGCATTCGTCTGTGTAACCGCATAGGTCTTGTGGATGACATAAAAGAACCTAAGAAAGTAGAAATGGCGCTATGGAACATCATACCGCCGGAGGAAAGCAACGACTTTTGTCACCGCCTGGTAGATCACGGCCGTGCCGTGTGCACCGCCCGCACCAAACCTAACTGTGAATTCTGTTGCTTATTTGATATTTGTAAAAAGAGGATTTAATTATTTCTTTCTGGCAATATCCAAGATTGCCTCGATGGCTCTGGCAGTTCGAATGGCATTGATTTGTTCCATAGCCTCATCGTACTGCCGCTGCTGTTTGATTTCCTGTTGCCGCTCTTTTAGAGCGGCTTCTTTTTCCTTTTTCCGCTGCTTTCTGGCCTTCTCCCACTTGGTGTATGCCTCCTCTGATTCTTTTCGCTGGTTTGTCCAGGACTGACTCTTTCCTTCATTCCCCAGAATCCGGGGACCCTTCGGCACCGGCTGATACCCGGCGCCGGCCAAAGAGCTGGCTGATGTCATCAAGTACCGGTATGCCTCCACAATGTCATAGTATTGCCAATGCAGCTCCGCATTGGGCTGGGCATCCGGGTGATATTTTTTAGACAGTTCTTTATAGGCACACTTAATCTGATGTTCATCTGCTGTTGCCGGAAGCCCCAGAACCATGCACGCTTCTTCCCTACTTCTAATATTCGACATATACCCCTCCATAAGAGGAGCATCAGAATATTCTGATACTCCATATCCTACACATATATCCAATTACATTCTATATACACTCATAATTATCACATAGGAAAATGTTGTCCCATTATTGTAGTATATGCTTAATCTCTCCCACAAAGTACAGGGAGCCGAAAATAACGAGGCGTTTGTTCTCCTGTGCCGCTAATTGCATTCCCCCAGCCAGCGCCTCATTCACATCAGAATATGCCATTGCATCGCACCCCGCCTGTCGAATTTTTTCAGCTAATTCTTCGCCCTGAAGACTTCGTTCACTTTCTACGGTGACGGTAAGGAATCGTCCGGCAATAGGTAACATTTGTCGAATCATACCTATATAGTCCTTGTCTGCCATCACTCCCATAAGAAAAATAAATTGCTCTTTCGGATACATGGAAGTCAACGAGTTGAACAACGCCTCAACTCCCTGTGGATTGTGTGCTCCATCCACCATAACAAAGGGATTTTGGGATAACACTTCCATTCTTCCCGGCCAACCGGCAGCAGCGATTCCTTGCTTAAACACCTGATGATTGTCAAAAAGATATCCACTCTGTTGATTGAATAATGCTTCCACCATACCCACTGCCAGAGCGGCGTTATCCCTCTGAAACAGGCCATTTAAGGGGATTTCCCATGTTGAGATTTTTGTCAACAAGTTATCCACATTTACGGTTTTCACTCCCAAACTATCCGCTTTTGCTTTGATGACATCTCTGGCAGATGAATCCATTTTTCCCAAGACAGCCACAGTACCTTTTTTTAAAACACCGGCCTTCTCTGCAGCTATTTTTTCCAGGGTGTCACCCAGGATATTCACATGGTCAAATCCTATGTTGGTGAATCCTGTTACAACCGGAACCTCACCCAAACCCGCCGTGGAGTCCTTCGCTCCCCCCAGCCCTGTCTCCAATACCACGTAGTCACACTCTCGCTCTTTGAAATATAGAATCGCCATACCAAGGCACATGTCAAACATGGTTGGTTCCAAATCCATGGGAAGCTGTAACAGCCTCTCACCCAGACGCACCACATCCTCTTCCGGAATCATCTCCTGATTTACGCAAATCCGTTCCCGAAAACATACCAGATGAGGAGATGTAAATCTTCCCACTACAAAACCGGCAGCCTGTAAGATACTACTTACAAAAGCTGCCGTTGAACCCTTTCCATTGGTGCCGGCAATGTGCAAAATCCGCATCCCTGTTTCCGGGTGGTCTAAGCGTTCCATCATCTCTTCTGTAACCTCTCGACCAAATGCCTGCCCAAATCTTCTCTTTGATTGAATCTGATCTACTATCTCTTCGTACTGCACCGGTTATACCACCATAATAACGCCTCCATCGTTGGCGTACATACTACTTACACCTGCGGTATCTACAATAAAGATATCCTTGAAGTTCGCTACCTTTTCTACTTTTTCTTTTAATTGTAGTGCACGTTCAAAACAGTTGCAATGGGAAATTGCCATGACCTTATCCTCACAGCCTGTGGTAACCTCCATCATGCACTGCACCATGCGATCCAAAGCCTTATTCATTCCTCTGGTCTGTGCCAACTGTTGAATGCTGCCTTCATCCGTGGAACCCATAATTGGCTTGATATTCAGCGTGCTGGCAATCATGGCCTTCAAGTCACTAAGACGTCCGGCCTTGCGCAAAGTCTCCAACGTCTCCAAAACAAAAAATGTGTGCTGTCCTGCCACATATTCCTTTACGGCTCTGGTAATCTCATCGTACGACATGCCGGCTTTCTCACAATCAGCAATCTTCAGACCGATTAATGTCTCTCCGATGGAAGCCGACTTGGAGTCGATAACCATAATTTTCTTATCCGGGTGCTCCTCCAAAAACATATCTCTGGCCAGACATGCACTGTTATAGGAACCACTGAGCTTAGAGGACAGCGTTACCACATAAATGTGCTCCGCATCGCAATCCATAGCCTTCATATAAGCATCCGGGGATGGACACGCTGACTTAGGGCCCTCCTTGCTGGCAGCCACTTTCTCCAGAAAGTCTCTCTGGTCAAAAGTCTCATCATCCACAATCTCCAAATCCTCCAGCTGAAGCGTCAGTGCCACATTTTCAAAATGGCCGTCTGCCTTCATCTCCTCTGATAATTCTCCACAACTATCTATAATTACCTTGTACATCGCTTCCTCCTAAACGCTTGCGGTTTTCTTTTTTATTTTACGTGGTTTTCATTACTACATCATATTAATACATAAAACCACTTTTGTAAATAGATTTCTGAAAGAAACTTTTATTGTTGATAATGACAAGCGGTAGAATTGCATTCCGGGAGTTCAATAGGCATATCCGCCTCATGAGTCTCTGCCATAAATGCAGATGTAGCATTGAGATAGTCATAGTTGACAAATTTCTGCAGTGAACTGTCAGGCATGAGATATCTGCTATTTCCCCAAGTGGTATCCATAAAATAATACTCGCCATCCAGGCAAACAAGGTTCCAGGCGTGTGATTCCCCATTGGCCTTTCCCCGGACAATCATGCTCTGAATCCCCAACTGCTGCAGCAAATACTGGGTAGCATCCGCATATCCCTGACATACGGTGCTTCTGCCCAAAAAGACACTGAGAATATTCTGGTTATTCTCACTGTCCTTGTCATATTCCACATTGTTCACCAATGTCTCAAATACATATTTTGACTTGGCAAAGTCGCTGTCATCCGGGCCAATCCCAGCCATCCACTCCTCCACCACAGCGTCAATCTGTGCCTGATACTCTGCCGTCTGTTCCTTGGTAAAGGTGTAGCTGGGAACAAACTCAATGCCAATGACCTGCTCCATACTGGTGTAAGTGTTGTACTGATACCCCTGAATCCAAAACAGTCCGCCATAATCCGCCATCATACAGTCATAGACTTTTTGCAAAAGTTCAGCATCCTTGGTCATAACAGCCACTTTTTCTTCATGCTCTAAGATACAGTGTAAAATCTGGTCATAGACAACTTGTTCCTCCTCAGTCAGCTGTCCGTAAGCATAGCGGTCCCCGGAAATGGAATCTACCTGTTCCGTTTCTCCCACAATCACTTTCTCCATCTGTTTGTTCACTGCACCCTTGGCGTAATCCAGCAAACCACACCCGCTACAGCAAAGTATTGTCAAGCTCATCAGTAACCCCAGAACAGCTATCCTTCTCCTCATTCACAACCTCCATTTTGTTAATTACGAGAAAAGACGACATGCATCGCACGCCGTCCCACCCTAATCATGTTGTATCTCAACTTCCTACTCAAATTTATAAATATAAACCAAAAAGGTACATTGAAAACTGTCTGATTAAAACTTGTAGATTAACCTACAACTGTTACATTGACTGCCTGTGGACCCTTAGCTCCGTCAGTCACTTCGTACTCTACTTCAGCACCTTCTTTGAGAGACTTGAATCCCTCCATATTCAGTCCTGAGTAATGTACAAACACATCATTTCCCTCTTCATCAGAAATGAAGCCGTAACCCTTCTGGTCGTTAAACCACTTTACTGTGCCCTTGCTCATTACAAGTACCTCCAAATATAGTCTGCATTACCTTGCGATAATACAACGTTAGCGTATCATACCCCTTTTCAAAAGTAAAGAAATTTAAGAAGTTTTTTCCACGGCAATCTCCATTTTGCGGAAGAAATCCAAAACCCAGGAATCCCAAGCATGAGCAAGGGTTTTGTCCAGAGAAAATGAACGCTCTAAGCAACTTGTTGTTACTAGTAATTCCCCTTGATGGAACGTTATATTCATAGTGAGATTAACAATGTCTTCCGGGGAAATCCGCAATTGTTCTCCGGTGATCATCTCCTTCATCTGCTCTCTCGGACAGAGGAAGCTAAATCGGAAAAAATGAGGCGTGCGCTTGCCTTTAATCATCTCAAAGCAAAGAGGACGAAGGTTGCCAAAAGAAACACAGCCTCCGGGCAGAAGATTTTCTGCGTCCATTTCCTCCGGGCTCAGAAAGTCCGGCGTCAAATGTCCGTCAATCACATAACTCACCTTAGCGGTAATCTTGATTTCCGCCACCTCCCAGGCATCAAAGGCCCCGGTGGCTAACATATAATTCATACACTTTTTGATATCCAAAACTCGAAGAGCTACCATGCCATCCCCCTTTTCTTCTCCTTAGTTTATCATACAACCTGTGTGGCTACAACAGACGAAAAGCCTCATACAAATTCAAAGTTCCATACCCCCACAACCGATTGGGATAGAGTTCCTCCGTTCCCCTATTAGCACTTCGAATAAACAAGCTTTTCATCTGGGTGGTACTGATAAGATAATTTCCTTGCCTGTCATTCCACTGTAAATACAGTGCCGCCGCCCCGGCGGTGATAGCCACTGACGCACTGGTTCCCGTCCGCGCTTCATATTGCAGTGCCTCGGGCCTCCCGGCAGTTCCGGCAATGGCGCCGTCTACGGCAAAGGCAGGTGCCGTAATGTCCGGCTTGATTTGCCCGTCAATGGTGTAGCCTCTGCCGCTCTCCAGCAAAATCCCATTTTGCCTCTGGTTATACCCTCCCACTGTTATCACCCGTTTTGCATTCCCCGGATCTTCAATGGTGGTGTCCGGATTGGAGGAAAGAAAAAAGGCCTCCCCGCACTGCAACTCCTCCCCGGCCAGGTACATATGAAAGACGCCGTCGATGACGTTATTGGAGTATATGCGCACCCGCCACACGCCGGGTGAGGGCTTTTGAAAACGATAGTAAATCATCTGCACTCCGGATATGGACTCCGGTTGACTGTAGTCCACAGAAACGATGGTGTTTTCCAAAGGAAAGCGATAATCTTGATTCCCCGATGCCTGAATGCCTGCAGCAGGTTGCACCTCTCCTGCGGGGGACACAATAGATATCTGATATCTGGCAGAGCCAACTGCCCACTGCTCCATCACAAAGCCACATGTATTCTCCCCCACCACAATTTCTACTTCCTGATAATCCGGCTGGTTTGCAAGGCTGCTCTCCGGGGAGTTATCCTGCTGTCTAGCAAAAACATTGCCATAAAAATGTCGTCTTGCCGCCGCCATGTTTCCCGTGCCACACACCACACACCTGCGATAGAGCACTGCAACTTGATCCAGATACAGCCCCAAAGGACTGTTGCCACTGTGATTTCCCATGGTAGTACCCAAAGCCATACAAAGCACCAAAGATTGTTTTCGGCTTCTGGCCAATTCGTTGAGAAACTTCACCGCCATAATCAAATCGTTTTCCTGATAGCACACCGTGTCTTCCGGTATGAAATAATACTCTTTTAAGTAGGGCTTTGCCTCCTTTAGCTGCACCATGGCAATATCCGCCCCTGGCGCACCGCCGCTATAGTTTCCCCGGGCGCTGCCTGCGGCCACGCTGGCCACATATGTTCCATGACCGGTAGTATCACCATTGCCATAGGCTGCCACTTCTGCCCCGGCATACACCCTGCCGTAGGGCACAGACGGGATATCCTGCCCCCGGGCCTCCCCGTCCGATTCCCGAGATTCTTCCATATAATTCTGATTCCATACTGCCACCACCCGGGACTCCCCGGCCTCATCCAAAAATGCGGGATGGGTTGTGTCAATTCCGGAATCCAAAAATCCCAGCAGGACGCCCTTGCCGTCCAGTTCCAAAGCGGGATTCTGCTGCACCTGCAAAATGCCGGCGGCATCCAGAGCTTCTAAAGACAAGGGCACGTAACACTTGGGAATGGCAGGATAGGTATAATTGGCCACAGACAGGGGCGGATACTGATTTGCAGGAACAAAAAGGATGGTGTATTGAAATCCACCATCCAATGTACATTCATCCCCCCCTAAGACGGGGAGAAACTCATTATTTCTCACAATAAAATCGTAGTAATCATTTCCATATATAGCATCATAGCAACTCATAGTTTACTATATGTATCACAATAAGATTGGTTACTTATCCTCTACCCTGACTTAGTTCTTTCAGCAAGTTCTCATATTCGATCATCACTTCATTATGATGTTCGTGTATGTACTGATAATCCGCGCCCTTAGCAGCAAATTCCAATGCCTTGGCATGCTCTGATAACGCTTCTGCTCCGATGTTTAAAGATGTGCTTTTTAATGCGTGCACATGGACTTGGTAGTTTTCCCATGACTCATCAGCATATTCCATGGCCAACGTCTCTCTTTTGTCTCCCTGGATATAAGTATCAATCATTTCCAAAAAGAAATCCTCATCATTCATACAGTACCTCAATCCCACCGGTATATTTAGGGTTGGAAAACGTTCCTGGAGAGTCCCTCCTTTTACTTCCTCTTTCACCTGTTCCGTGTTTTCATTCATGTCCACCAACTCCTTTGGTAAATATTTGCGAAGTGTTTGCATCAGTTCCTCTTCGTGAATTGGTTTGGACAGATAGTCCGTAAAACCCACTTCAAGATATTCCTCTCTGGCACCTACAATTGCATTTGCTGTCAATGCAATCACCGGTGTATCTTCGTTGAGATGATCTTTTGACTGTTTCATCTTCTGTAATGTTTCGATCCCATCCATATTCGGCATCATATGATCAAGGAAAATCATGTCATACTTTTCCTTGCAAATCTTTTCCAGGCATTCTTCCCCACTATATGCCAAATCAACCCTTGCTTTGGTCTGTTTTAAGTAGTTCTGCGCTACCTTTAAATTCATCTCCACATCATCCACAACCAGTATTTTGGCTTTCGATGCCAGTAAGATCTGTTGGGTCGTATCTGACAAATGAACAAATTGCTGATATTTTCGAGAAAAATCTCCTAATGGCTCTGCATTCACCACTTCCTGTGGAATGGTTGCAGTAAACAAGGAACCTTGTCCATATTCACTGGTGACATATATTTGTCCGTCCATCAATTCAACCAGTTTCTTTGTTAGACTAAGTCCCAATCCGGTTCCCTGGATATTACGATTCCTCTGTTCGTCCACCCTGGTAAAGTTCATAAACAGTTTATCCAAATCCGCCTTCTTGATACCTATTCCACTGTCTTCTACTGCTATTTTAAGTATCATATGTTGCTTTTCTGTTTCTTGAAAATCTATACGAAGTATAACCGTCCCTTTTTCCGTGTATTTCACGGCATTGGACAGAAAGTTGTTGATGACCTGTCTGATATGAACCTCATCTCCAAATAGAATGGATGGCACTCTGGGGTCAATCTCCATCTTAAAGTCCAAGTTCTTCTCATCTGCTCTGGCTTTTGTCATATTATAACAATCATTAAGAACAGAAAATAATTCATATTCCACCGGAATGATTTCCATTTTCCCAGATTCTATCTTGGATATATCCAAAATATCGTTGACGATAGATAACAGGGTTTGACTGGCACTTTGAATATTCTGGGCATATTCCCTGATTTCTTCCGTATCACCGGTATCACATTTTTTCAACAGCATAGTATCCATACCAATAATTCCGTTGATTGGCGTGCGAATTTCATGCGACATATTGGCAAGAAATCGGCTTTTTGCCACACTGGCCGCAATGGCATCATTTTTGGCCTGCTCCACAAAACTCACGTGGTCTTCCATCATCTGGTGCATATAGATAATAAGGGTACAAATAGCAAAAATACATACGCCGTATCGGCTGGCCTTTCCCAAATCACCAACCTTTATGGTATAGGTTCTGACCAGATCAATCAGTGCGCCCAACATCATACAACAAATGCCAAAAAAGTGGGTCAGTTTTTTTATGCTTCTATTGTTCCAAGCATCCCTCCCTAATGCAACCACATTTAGAAAAATAAGCAACAAAATAATTCCATGGGAGATAAAAGCCATATCCATAAAATCCAAAAATCCCCCAAGTTGGAGCACCAGCTGAATGAAAACATTTGCCGTGGAAATCAATATGGCAATACCGATAATTCGGGAAATCCTAGGTATTGCCTCATAACAATATGCCTCCAAAAACAGTGGTGCCGTCATAAGAATAACAAAAATCAGGTTAGAGTATAAGGTCTGATTGCCATAAAAAACCATTGGTGCCTTGGTCTCTATCAGATAGTAAATACTCATTAACAATAAATATATTCCAAGATACTCCACGCCCCCTGTCTTTTTCATAGACATTTTCTGTGTCAGTGCTAAAATCAGAAACACCACAGCCACAATTAGAATCGTCAGGGTCAGTAAAATATCAAACGATATATGCTTTAGGTACTTTAGAATTGCCACATCTCTGTTGGCAATAGATATCTCCGTAATATATGTGGCATAATTAGAATAAGGAGATTCCATTACAATCTCTATCTCTCCCTTTTCACAATCCCTTGGAATGTCGGCGAACACCATCACGCTTCCCGGGGTGTGTCCAAACAGTCTCGTATCATTCAATCCAAAACTATAAATCTCCTCTCCATCCACTGTGATTTTCAATGATTTGTCAGCAGATAGAAAAGTCAATGTTTTTCCCCAGTAGTTCTCAGGTATTCTATTGCGAATGACTATTCTCTCATTAGGCTCACTGGTATCATTATATGGCAGTGTCTGTAGTTCCTTGGTAATCCCATCTTCTCGGACAAGAGTCCACCCAGTGTTAAAAGACTGCACCTCGCCTTTTGCCAGTGTCATGTCATCCACCTTTGCCGTTTTCACTATCACGGTTATCAATATCAATTGTATGACAAAGATAGCCCAGCAGAGTCTATTATGCTTTTTCATCATATGAAAGCACCCCTTTCATCTTACATACGTAAAGATATACATACAATCCCAACTATTTACAATTCCATGCACTGTTTCCCTCACCACAAATCTTCGTCCTTTCCGTTATTATCCGATTATCTTCTGCACTCGCTCTAACAAATCATCCGGTAGATAAGGCTTCTTCAAGTATCCTGCCGCATCCAACTCCCCCGCTGCCATAACAGTACTTTCTGTGGCATCTGCCGTGAGAAACATAACGGGTATCCAAGGCAAGTCTCCGTTCTCTCGGATAAGTTCCAATGTCCTGATACCATTCATCACAGGCATTTCCACATCCAGCAATATAAGGTCAACAGATGCACTTTTCAAATAAGCCAGGCACTCCATTCCACTGGATGCAGTATCCACATAATAATGATTCTGTTCCAGAATAAAACTGGCTATCTTCAAATTCATTTCATCATCATCCACAACTAATATTTTCTTCATATCAGATTAATCTCCTGTTTCTTGCTTCCGTCACCGCAGCTGCTTTGTTATTTACCCCCAATTTCTTATAAGTTTCCTGATTGTAATACTTCACCCCCGCTTTGGATATTCCCAGTTGCTCCGCAATGGCCTCCACAGACAGCCCTTCTCCTTGCAGACGGAGAATCTTTAGCGCTTTATCGCTGAGAATAACATTCCCCTCATGTTTTTCTTTCAGATAGGCCGGATATAAGGTAGCCATATGCTCACATTCTTGCATAACCTGCTTTTTAAAGGTCTGATCCTGCCATGTCAGGTCAGCCACCTTCAAAAGTTCCCAAAGGGCCGCCCCTTCCCTTGTAAGGATTCGCACGAAATGATAATCCTCTGCTCTGGTCACTGTCTCCTGTAACATCTCCTGCCAATCGTCCATTCCCATGCGGTATTTCACAATCGTTTCCAACATCATTACCTCTATGACAATGTACGTTCTGTGCATCTTTTCCGCAAAAAATCGCAACTTATCAAGCAGTAACAATGCCTTTTCTCTTCGGCCCGCCGCCATATATACCCGCACCTTGATGAGGTAACGATATCGCTCCATACCGATAAACTCCACATCTTCATCCGGCGCTTCCTCCAACCACTGATATGCTTTACTAATCTCACCGGTATATAATCCCATTCTCACAGACATTGCTTTGATATTTGGCAAAAGCTTAGGCGCCTCCTGCTCAGCCACCCGTCGAAAACCCTCCAGCATTTCCCTGGCATCATCAATATGGTTGTTAAAAATAGCTAATTGTGTGAGAATCCCCACAGCTACAAAAACCTGTTCTACCTTACCTCCACTCTCTGCCTGCATCCTTCCATTGCTGGCAAGAGAAAGCACTTCGTAGGAGTCTTCCCCTTTTTCAAAAAGACTCTCTGCCAGAGCCAGATTAATAACTCCTTTTCCGTATTTTCCAAGTACCAGAGGCAATAGTTTTCCCAAACTCTTTGCCAGTTCTCTATCCCTTCTACTCCACTCACAAAAATCTTTCCCCCCATTCATCATAGAAGGTTGATTCGAAGTCACGGAAAATTCCGGCAGCACCATCTTGCTTTCTACCATAAGTCTCCCGGCCTTTTTCAACAAATCCATGGTACGGAGACTTCCTCTATGGGGCAGGGCAATGTCCAGATACAAAATTTTGATTTCTGCTTCCCTTTTCACCCCGCCGGTTTTTTTCTTGGCAAAATTCACAAGCTCTTGATACCAACGCTCACTCTCCTCTTCATTCAAGAGAAGAGACTGTAACATACACATACCGGCCATCAATTCTATGCTCTCTTTGATCTTTTCCTCCGTGAGCTTTAGATAGTAGTACTTCAGTTTGTAATATTCTCCCGCAGCCGGATTTCTTCTGGCATTTTCTATGAGAATTCTGGAAATTCCTTCCTCGCTGTGACACATCTCATACATTTTGAGAGCCTCCGTCACATTGCCTTCCATCTCATAATTGTTTCCCACACTGTAGTACAATTCCTTAATAAAATTCTGGGAACGATGTTCCAATAATCTTCGACGCAGCAATTTTTTCATGAAATCCTTCATTTCGTATGTAACACATTCATTTTCTCTTCGCTCCGTCAGAAAATCTCCCATTTCCTGAGCCTTTAGAATCATCTCCCCTGGGTCCTTCTTTTTTGTAATCTGTCGTGCCATCTGCAAATCAAACTGTTCCACGATAGATACCTCTTCCAAAAATTCTTGAAGTTCCAGCCCCCATTGGTCACATACATGGAGTTCCAGGTAATCCCACATATCCTTTCTTGCTTCCTCTATAGCGCAAAGTTCGGCACCACCTCTGTCCTGCATCTCTTTTGTATCGGAAATCTCCTTAAGTTTTAAGGCTATAATGCGAAGAAAAAGCGGATGTCCACAACTGAGTATCCCAACCCTCTTGCGAGCCATCTCTGTGGGGTAGAGTTCCCATTTCTCTAAATAATGCTCTTGTTCCTCTTCGGTGAAGCACAGTTCCTTCCCTATCATTACAAATATGTGATGAACATAGACAGATTTCAGCCATCTGGGTATCGGGGCTCTGGAAATCAAAATCAACCATACATCCCTTCTGCCACTCAGTTCTTCTATCAATTGCCCGCAGATATTCTTATCCTCACGCTCTTGAATCATATGCAAATCATCAAGTACAACAATGGTTTGAGCGCCCTGCTTGTCCGTGGCTGTATGAACCATTTCCCCCGCCATTCTGCAAATCTCATCCGGTGAAGTCTCGGAGACAGAGAAATATCGGTAACTTTTTCTGGCAAGATAATTTCCCACAAAGGAAGTCTTACCCATACCGGTAGCACCATATATATACACGGTTTGTTTGGTATTTGATGCAACCTTCATCAACTCTCCTGCTGTTTTGGGACGCATATAATATTCGTCCACAGTAAGTTTCGGTTTCTTTTTGTCCATCACAGTATTCACCCTTTTGCTTTCGTAATTCAAAAACACTTTCGTACTTTAACTCATTATACACGGCTAAAATAGGAGAAGTAAACTAGCCAAAAGGATAGACTTTAGTCTATGAAATTGTGAATTCTGCCATAGCCATCCGCTCAAATCCGTTTTTTGCATAAAAAAGATGGTGGATTTTCATCCACCATCAAAAAAGGTTTTATAGTTACTATTCCCAGCGATTCAAAATTCTCTGAATCTCGGAACGGATATAAATGGACTTGTAGGGTCGTCCTACATATCCCTCAACACCAAGGGAACGACAAGCCAAAACAGTCTGTGCATCCCGCAAAGCCGACACAAAGAGGATCGGCACCTGATGTTCTGTAAGTTTCATCACCCGCTCCGCCGTCTCAATACCATTCATATCCGGCATATCCACATCCAGCAAAATCATATCGGGGTAAGGATTTTCTTTGAGATATTTCAGAAGCTGCTTTCCCGATGTCATTAATGTCATGCTATAGTCCGTCTTCAAAATATCATAAAGTGCCTGTAGGTTGGTCTTCATATCATCCACTGCAATGATATGGGGCTTCTCATCCAGGCCCATCATCTTTCTGCGCGCTTCTTCCTTTTCCATGGAAATCTTCACATTGTCCTCAGCAATGGATACCACAATAGACATGTTCTCTCTGCCCATCAAATCCAAATCTGAGCCATCCGCAAGGCGAACAATAGGGCGAAGATTATGCTCTCCACCATTTTCCTTTACAATCCCTTCTCGTCCGTCCGACAAAGCGATAGCAGTACCCTTCGGGTACAACGGCATCGTCTGCATCAGCATCCCTACAACCTCTTGGTCAAATAGGATACCACAGCCCCCCATCAGATATTCAATGGCTTCGTACGGAGCATAAGGTTCCTTGTAAGGACGCTTGGACACAAGTGCATCGTATACGTCTGCCACATGCAAAATCTTGGTAAATGTGGTCTGTTCCTCACCGGTAATGCCGTTGGGATATCCTGTACCGTCCACATTTTCGTGATGAAACAGCACCGCCACCTTAATGGTTGCGGATATATCAATGCGATCCTTCACTAACTCATAAGAGGTGATAGGATGGTTTTTCATCCGTTTATATTCATCCTTGGTAAGCCGGTCCGGCTTGTTCAGTATCTCCGTAGGAATGGACAGTTTACCCAAATCGTGCAAGAGAGCCGCTGTCACCAACTGACCCATTTCCTTCTCGTCCATCCCCATTCCCATACCGATGACGCCGCAAATAATAGCCACATTTACGGAATGGGCGTAGGTATAATCGTCATAATTGCGCAAGTCCACCATATCCAAAGAAATCTTGCCCTTGGCGAGAATCTCCTCAACAATGGACTCAGCCACCTCTTTACAGCCGTCGATGTTCATAGACCGAACGCACTCCAGTCCTTTGGTTCGAAGCTGTGGAGAAATGGCAGACTCAATATCAATATCTTCTGTCAACTCGTCACGAATATAGACCCCCGCATAACCATATTCCATCAATCTCTCGATGTAATTCTCAGTTAAGATGATATCGGTTCCCACCAGCGTTCGCCCCTTGGAATCGAAAATCTCTGTGGCAAGCTGCATACCCGGTTGTGCTTCCTGCAATGGTACATATCTCATAATTTTATGATCCCTCTTCCGCTTTTTCTCTGCCCAACCTTGTTCGTCTCAAATACATCTATGAATTGCTCTTGTCTTCCAGTCCCGGACATCCCCGCATCATAATCTGAGGGCCGCCCTTCTTTGTAATATAGTCCTCTGTAATAACAACCTCACCAATGTTGTCGTCTTTGGGAATCTCATACATAATATCCAACATGAATTCCTCTATAATCGCCCGCAACGCACGAGCGCCCAACTCTCTGCCCTTAGCCTCCTTGGCAATGGCATGCAAGGCTTCGTCCGTAAATTCCAACTTCACCTCATCCAATTCCAGAAGCTTTTGATATTGCTTGATAATGGCATTCTTCGGCTCCCGCAAAATCCGCACCAGCATATCCTCGTCCAAGGCTTCCAGCGCAAAGAGGATTGGCAGACGTCCCAAGAATTCCGGAATCATGCCAAAGTTCTTCAAATCCTCCACGGTAGCTTTCATAAGGATGTTCTCTTCCTTGTCGTATTTATCCTTCAAGTCCGCCATAAATCCCATGGAAGATGACTTGTTCAACCGCTCCTTGATGATGTTGTCCAAATCAGGAAAAGCCCCACCGCAGATAAACAGGATGTTCTTGGTATTTACCATAGTCATAGGAACCATGGCATTCTTGCTGCTGGCTCCCACAGGGACTTCCACCTCAGCTCCCTCTAACAGCTTTAACATTCCCTGCTGCACAGACTCGCCGCTCACATCCCGCTGGTTGGTGTTCTTCTTCTTGGCAAGCTTATCAATCTCGTCGATAAAGATGATCCCCTGTTCTGCTCGCTCCACATCATTGTCGGCTGCAGCCAGAAGCTTGGAAACCACGCTCTCAATGTCGTCACCGATGTATCCCGCCTCTGTAAGGGAGGTGGCATCTGTGATGGCAAGCGGCACATCCAAAAGTCTCGCCAGGGTCTTTACCATATAAGTCTTACCACTACCGGTTGGCCCGATCATCAGCATATTGGACTTCTCTATCTCAATCTCATCCATCGTGTTGGTGGCAACACGCTTGTAGTGATTATATACAGCCACGGACATAACCTTCTTGGCGTACTCCTGCCCCACCACATACTCATCCAACTTGGCCTTAATCTTATGGGGTGCCGGAATGTTATTGATATCCAATACAGGCGTCTCTTTCTTCTCTTTGGGCTTTTTCTTCTTCAACTTCTGAGAGCCCGGCATGGTAGGCATAAAGCCGCCCAAATCCGACAGATTAATCATGCTGATGTTAGGCATTTTAGACAAATCCACATTGTTTAAGCTGGCATTGTCTCCACCCCCAAATCCAAAACTTCCCATAGAATCAAAGGTTTTTTGCATACAGTCATTACAGATGCAAATGTTGTTGGGAATATGAATCATCTTTCCCGCCACAGACTCCGGCCTGCGGCAGATATAACAGATGTCTTCGTATTCGTCCTTATCCTTGTGCTCATCTTCTCCCTTGGTCTCATCGGAAGATGTGGTATCTATAATTTCTCGAAAATCATTATCTTGTTCTGACATGTTCTGCTCACTTTCTAAAATGTATTTCGCTTTTGTATCACCCAATTGTGATACTCTAGGTAATTATAGACGAAAAACAGGGGAAACTCAACAGAGTTTCCCCGAAAAATTTGTGTCTTATTTATCCTGTGGCATACAATCCTGTAAAAAAGAAAAGATTTCTTTATAATACGGCTTACGCACATCCACCTTGGCATTAAATATTTCATGTTTAGAATCTTCAAATCGCACCAGTCTGGTATTTTTTGTCTCCTGCACGAAGCGCTCCTGCCCCGCCGGCTTTACCATGCCATCCAGACCTGCCTGGCACAATAAAATCGGCACCGTTATCTTGTTGGCATCTCTGTGAGCACGCTTAATTCCTTTGATAGAGGCCCGCGTCCATGCGTATGTGCCACCGTAACTGGTGTAGTGAGGCTCCCTCTGTCGCTCAGAAAATACATATGCATACCTGGGCTCCGAGGTACAGCTGCTGGTGTCAAACACATAAACGTTGTCAAAGCCCTTTTGTCCCGGCACATACCGCAAATCCCATCTGGCAATGCGAGACCAGAGCACCAACAGGCTCACCGCCCACTCCGGCACATCCCGAAAGTTCATCTGCAACAAAGGCGCGCTGAGAATTGCTGCCTGAAACACTTCCGGGTACTGCTCCAAAAACAAGGTAGCAATGCAGCCTCCCATAGAATGGGCAAACAGAAAATAAGTATCTGTTCTGCTCTTCTTCTTTACCACCTGTTCCACAAAGCCGTGCAAATCCTGAACGTATTCTCTGTAATCACGGACATACACCCGATCCAGTTCCTCCACATACCTCTGAGAAAAACCATGCCCCCGATACTCCAAAAAAAACACGGAGTAACCCATCTGGTAGAAATAGTACATCACCTCATGATACTTGCTGACAAATTCGCAGAACCCATGAGAAATCACAACAGATGCTCTCTCCTGTGGATGCAGGGCAAAGTGGTAATGAATCTTGGTTCCATCCTCACTGTGGAAATAACCTTCTTGTAAATTGTTATGTATCCAGGGCTTGATGACATTTTCTAACTGTTCGGAAAAATCATCTTCCCCAAAAATCATTGCTTCATCAAACTGTTTCATAGTATTCCTATCCGGCATCTACAATCTCCCTTGCCAAGTCAGGGTAATTGGTAATGATGGCGTTTACGCCCAAATCACAACACTTCCTGATATGCTCCTCTTCATTTACCGTCCAGACATTGAGAAGCAGTCCCTTCTTATGGCACTCCTCCACAAATCCTTCAAACTGTAGGTTGTAAAGAGCCGGATGCAACGCCTGCACGCCGTGTTTCACGCCATATTCCGGCATATCAATAGGCCCATCCGCATACAGAAATCCCACCGTTGCCGATGGCTCCAATTCCTGTACCCTCTTTACGGTGTAGTGATTGAAGGAGGAATAGCAAACCCGGTCCTCCATGCCCTTCTCCTTGGCCAAAGCAAGTATTTTCTCCTCAATCTGTGGGTAGAAGTAAATGCCCGTCTTAATCTCGATATTGATAAACAGACCCGTTGGCTTCAGCAAATCGAACACCTCCGCCATGGTGGGAATATCCGCCCACTCCACTTCCGGCTTGGTCTTGTTGTAGTTAAACCGGCGCAACTCCTCCAGGGTGTAATCTCTCACGTACCCCTTGCCATCGCTGGTGCGGTCAATGGTCTCATCATGAATCACCACAATCTGGTCATCCTTTGTGAGCTGAATGTCCAATTCTACACCGTCAGCCCCCATATCCGCAGCCATCTGAAAAGCTGCCAGGGTGTTTTCCGGAGCGTATCCACTGGCACCGCGATGTGCCCATACCAACGGTTTTGTCTGTCTCATCGATAATTCCTCCTTAATTAATCCATTTCTTCAAATGCAGCGAGGCCTTTCTTAGCCTCCACCTTACCATCGCCATGTCTTACGAACTGCATGGTGACAAATGCCAATGCCATAAATACAAATGCATATGGGAAGAAAATACCATAACCCACATAGCGAAGCAGTGCACCACAGAGAATAGGTGTCACGATCTGTGCACTCATGCTAAATGTGTAATAATATCCTGTAAATTTACCAACATCTGATCCCTTACACATCTCAATCACCATTGGCAAAGAGTTCACGTTGATAAACGCCCAACCCATACCTACCAGGAACAACAGCACATAGAAGAATATTGTTTCTTTCATTGTAAATGTGCCGGAGAAAGTCAGGTAGAAGATAAAGCCTGCCACAAAGCAGACAGCCATCAGGGTAACCCCTAATAAAATGGTCTTCTTTCTTCCGATCTTAGCTGCCAAAGCACCGGATGGTATGTAACAAAGAATCGCTCCGCCTGTAGCAACAGTAAGGAACAAGTTCGCACTGCCCAGAGCCAATCCCCACTCTACATTTGCAAAGGTGGTAAACCATGTCTCCAACGCATTGTATGCGATAAACCAAAGTGCAACGGAAATCAAAATAAATGCCAGTGATTTCTTCACATCCTTAGGAAGTTCGTTATTGCCGGAGCCATCATCCTCTGTCAAATCCCACTCCGGATGAGCTGCTTCCACGTCTGCCATCTCCTTAGAAAGCTTCACCTCGTCCACGGTAACCATAACGATGCAAAGTGCTGCCAGCATAATACCTGCCACAATCAAAAACAGCAGGAAGTAGTCAACATGCTCCAAGCCTGCCACCTTAGATGAGGAATACAATACGCTGGAAATCAGCAAATACAAAATACCACCTACAGCGCCCATCAGGTTGATGATGGCATTGGCCTGGCTGCGAAGCGGCTTCGGTGTAATATCCGGCATCAGCGCAACGGCAGGACTGCGGTAGGTTCCCATAGCAACAAGCAGGGCTCCCAAAATCCCAACGAAGAGAATCTCCTTACCAATGGACGGATTCTCAAAATAACTGTTGTCAATCAGTGGCAACATCAACATAAGAATCACTGCTGCGATTGTTCCAAACAGGATAAATGGTTTTCTCCGCCCCATCTTGTTCTTACAGCGGTCTGAGATTCCGCCGAAAAGCGGCAAGAGGAACAATCCCAACACATTATCTGCAGCCATAATGGCACCGGTAATGGTCTCGTTCATATTGAAGGTGCTCTTCAAAATAAGCGGAACGATACCGTTATACATCTGCCAGAATGCACAGATAGAAAGGAATGCAAATCCCACCTGTATGGTTTTCTTTGTGTCTAGTTTCATATCTAAAATACCCCCTAATTCTATGAGCAGGAAACGTCTCCTCCTGCTTCAAACACTATGCATCATTATAACATTCTCCACAGTTGTCGTAAAGGAAAATCGAGCAATTATACCAAAGTTTTACGCCGGTTTATTTCTTTTTTACACAAAAGTAACAAAGGGTGATTGTTCAAAGGGAAAAGAAATGATACACTTGGATTACTTGATAAGAAATAGAGGTGTGATGCATGTACATACAGTTGAACGGACAGGTATTATATTATGAAAAGACAGGGGAAGGTTCTCCTTTGATTTTACTTCACGGCAACGGGGAATCCCATGAAATTTTTGACGCTCTCATTCCGGGGTTGAGTCGGCAGTATACCGTGTATGCCATTGACAGTCGAGGCCAGGGGGGCAGTGCAACTCCCAAGTCCTATCACTATGCTGATATGACGCAGGATGTGGTGAACTTTATCACATCCCTGGAAATAGAAAAGCCCATCATCTGTGGTTACAGTGACGGGGGAATTGTTGCACTTATGGTTGCTGTGGAACACAGCGATCTTTTGTCATCCATTGTAGTCTGCGGTGCTAATTTAAGTCCTGCCGGGCTTATCGGTAAGGCTCGCCGGGAGATGAAATCATTATACAAAAAGACAGGCAGCCCTCTCGTTGCTATGATGCTGGAAGAACCAGACATCTCTCCTTCATCATTATCAAGCATTACTGTTCCTGCCATCATCTGCGCCGGCAGCAAGGATATGATTAAGTCCAAAGAGACCCAGGCCATCGCAGACCACATTCCGAATTCCACCCTCCACATCTTCGAAGGTGAAACCCACAGCAGCTATGTGGTGCACAGCGACAAGCTGCTTTCCGTATTGAGCCATTAGGGACAGATACCAATAACTCCCTAATGGCTCGCGATAACGTCCTTCATATCGTAGAGGCCGGCCGGTTTGCCATTTAAAAACTTGGCAGCTTCCATGGCGCCCTTGCCGAAGACTCCCTTGGAGTATGCAGTGTGGCGAATAGTAATCACTTCGTCAGTGCCGGCAAAAATTACATCGTGCTCGCCCACGATATTACCACCACGGACAGCAGAGATACCTATCTCCTTCTTCTCACGCTTCTTCAATTCCTGACTGCGGTCATACTTATATGCGTATTCCCCATTCAATTCTTCATTGATTGCATCTGCAAGAGCGATAGCTGTACCACTTGGGGCATCTAACTTCTGGTTGTGATGCTTCTCCACAATCTCAATATCAAATCCCGCATCGGCAAAAACGGCAGTTGCCTTTTTCACCAAATCCATCAAGGTATTGATGCCCAATGACATATTGGCAGAGCGCAAAACCGGAACAGTCTTAGCCACCTCCCCCACTCTGGCAATCTGTTCTTCACTGAGACCTGTGGTGCACAGTACCACCGGCATCTTGGTCTCCTGACAATAGTCAAGCAAACCATCTACTGCCTTGGCATTACAAAAGTCGATAATCACATCTGCCTCAACATCACAATCTCTCAAACTTGCAAAAACAGGATAATCATTCTGAATCCCATCGTACAAATCGATACCTGCCACAATTTCGATATGATCATCTTCCTTGCAAAGACCTGTAATCACTTGTCCCATATGGCCATTACAGCCATGCATAATCACTCTTGTCATATGTTTCCTCGCTTCTTTCTCAGTTATAGGCAACAACCAAATCCTGATAGCACAACTAATCAGGTTTATATGCATTATCACCTAAACATATTATGTGTCAATTCGGATTACAGTAATCCGTAATTCTTCATCTCCTGCTCCAGCACTGCTGCAGCTTTATCCCCCATCTCGCAAAGTGGTGCACGGAGAGATCCAACATTCATGCCCATCAGATTCATAGCCTTCTTTACAGGAATTGGATTCACCTCGCTAAAGAGAGCGTCCACAAGTGCCAAAGACTTCATCTGCAATGCCACTGCCTTTCCCCTGTCACCTGCCAAGTAGCTTGCCACCATATCGTGGGTCTGCTGTGGAGCAATATTTGCAATAACAGAAATCACACCGATGCCTCCAATAGAAAGAAGGGGCACCACCAGTCCGTCTTCTCCGGAGTACATCTCAATCTTTCCATCGCAAAGATTCATCGTCTTGGAAGCCTGAGCCATATTGCCGGTAGCTTCCTTCAAGCCAACGATGTTATCATTTTCCTTTACCAGAGTTGCCACAGTCTCAGGCATAAGATTACATCCGGTTCTGCTCGGTACATTGTATAGAATAATTGGCAGTTTTGTCTCTTTGGCAATCTGACTGTAGTGGGAAATCAGCCCGGCCTGTGTTGCCTTGTTGTAATATGGTGTTACAATCAATGCGCCATCAGCACCATCCTCTTCTGCTTCTCTGGTCAACTGAATCGCTGTTCGTGTACAATTAGAACCGGTTCCCGCCACAACAGGAATACGGTGCTTGGTAAAGTCCACTGCTGCCTTAATGACATTGCGGTGCTCCTCCATGGTAAGGGTTGAGCTCTCCCCTGTGGTGCCGGCAATGATGATACAATCTGTGCCATTAGCCACATGAAACTCAATCAACTCCTCAAGTTTGTCATAGTTTACATCCAAATTGTCTTTCATGGGTGTTACAATCGCAACACCGGAGCCTGTAAAAATCGCCATAGTTATCTCCTCCTTATTACAGTATATGCGCTTTGCCCAAATCGGCAATCTCTCCTATTATCATAAAGAAAACCAGCCCAAAGGAGCTGGTCAAGTACTCTTAACATTGATAGCTCCCCATTCCACATCGGAATGACAGTCACAAGCCTGTTAAGCTTGCGCCCAAGTACACATCCACAGAATATGTGTCCTTTCGGCGTGCCTCCCTTTCCTCCACCATCATCTGTGTCTGCCACATCCTGTGGAATACTAATGATTTACGCAACCTCTACCTTCATATTTACTCATAAACTATATCAT
>JAQXIY010000080.1 GCA_029008035.1 Lachnospiraceae bacterium | reverse complement strand
CCTTTATTATATATGGTCTCGTTCTTTGCAGTGAGACTAGGTGTTGGTGCTTTCACCTTATTCACTGTAAGACTTAAATTTCTGGTGATTTTATTGGTGTTGGCATTATATCCTACAATGTCACAATCCTCTCCCCAGATGAAATTTGTTCTATCAATTTCTCTCAAGGAATACGTTGCTGCATATTCACTAACCTTTACCTCCGGCACAATGGTTTCATCTACAAATGACCAATTGTCCGGAAGTGAAATATCAGCCAATGTCTTATTCGCGTCATAATTAACCGCCGGTAGTGAAGGAATCAACAACTGAAAGTTTTCTTCCGTTGCCTCTACCGGTGTCACAGGAACAGGCAGGGTACGGGTGATATAGTTGGTCTTTGCATCATAGCCCTCAATTTCAGACCAGTCATAATTCCGGGTGTCCGTTGCCTTGGCTTTTATCTCATAACCATTCGCATCTTGACCGTCAGCCACTGCATCCGGAATGGTCTCCGGCGCCACCCATGACCAGGCGCTGTCTGATAATGTGATGTCGCTTAATTTTGTTCCATAAGGCACCCCAGCCGGAACCTGTGGCAAAGCAAACATGGTCGCTTTTGCTTTTGAAATGGTTACGGTTCCCACCTCTACATCTGGTCCGGGTGCATACCCATCCGTAGCCTGTGCCCGGGCTGTGACCGTATGTGTTCCCGATGCAGATTGACAATAATCCGCATAATATGAGTAGCCTGACTTAAATTCTACAGGAACACTGATACTTCCGGCTTTGGCAGAACCACTGGTGGCTACCAGATTATGACTGGTTGCATCATATGTAAAATCAGAAACAAGTGTAGGCATAGTTGTAATTTGGGAGCATTCCGCCGTAAACTTGTAATAGGATTGATAACCCTCTTTATGTTCTGAAAATGTTGCATAGTATTGAACTGTCCAACTGTCACCTTCCGATGTTGCTCCTCCCCCCAGAGAAGATGTATCATCATAAGGAGCATAATACAGCAGCCGATTAAATCCAACATCATTTACAATGATATCCCCCGGTTTTACTTTTGTTCCTACTGCTAATTCCGAAAGCTTATAGGTAGTTCCCGTGGCATAGGTAGAAGGCGCCTCTTGACTATCTACTGCAAAAGCAGTCAAGTTAACACTTGTCACCAATAAAGCCAGCACCAAAATGCATGACACCACTCTTGCCATCCTCTCTCTCATCTTCAGTTGCACAAGAAGTGCAAACATAAAATGATAGACAATTAAGAATACAAACAATACCGGTAACATAATATAACGGAATTTTCCCATATGTTTTCCTACTTCAATCATTTTGTGTAACGCATAGTCCTTGGCTTCCACGATTGGTTGAAAGTTTTCGCGAATTCTTTTTTGCTTTTCAAGACTTTCATTTCTCTTCATTGGTGTGTCCTCCCGGGTTTTATGCTTTAGATACTTATGTTCTGTTTTTTCCCATTCTAACACACGTAGCGTATCAAAACCGTATCATAACCAATCCCTTTTTTTCTGGTTTTCCAGATATCCCGCCGTCTTTTCAGCCCAGCTATACTGTATCATATATTCGCCCTGATAAGCATTCACTGCATTGGCATCTCCCTTCAGAAACTGATAATAATCACAGTCAACCCGCTCCATATTAATGCTGTAATGATTCTTCTCTGCAATCAGAATATCGGATGCTTTTGCTTTCTTTAAGGCTTTTCTCAGATCCCCCATTAAAACTCGAAAGTAATCCTTTTTGCCCATTGAGATTTCGTCTTCCCACAGCACATCGCAGATTTCCCGGGTCGTAGCCGGTGTTCCCTTCTGGTCAATTAAATATGCAAGAATTTCCTTAGCTCGTTCTCTTTGAAACTTTAGAGATTCCCTTCCAAGGAAAACCTCGAACTTACCAAAACACTGGATACGTAACTGTTCTTTTTTTTGCCCCTCCACAACCGGGTGCCTTAAATTGGAAAAGGCACTTTCCACTGCACTTGGGCGAATCGGCTTAAGCAGATAGCCACTGCAATACATTTCATGTGCCTGCATAGCATATTCTGAATAGGCTGTCACAAAGATAATATTAATGTTCGGTTGTATATCTTTGATTCTTTTTGCAAGTTCTAATCCATTCATTCCCGGCATTTCAATATCTATGCAGGCCACATCATAATCCATTGCTTCCACTACTTTGATGGCATCCACATAGTTATCCACGCAGGTGATTTCACCCTCAGGGCATGCTGCCAAAATATTTTCCTTTGTCTCTTCCAGCATCATCATTTCATCATCTACAATCAGTATCTTCATATCCCATTCCACCTCTTTTCTTTGGGATACAAATGGTTACACAGCATCCCTCCCCTGGTTCACTTTCTATTTCAAGACTTCCTTGACACATCAATGCCAACCGTTTCTCCACATTGGAAATCCCCACGTGGCTTCTCCCGTCCGCCTTTTGTTCCTTTAGATCAAATCCCGCGCCGTCGTCCATTACCTGTATGAGAAATTCCTTCTCATTTTCTTTCGTGGCAATCTTGATGGTGCCACCTTCCAGTTGCCCCCTGATTCCGTGTTTTACTGCATTTTCCACAATAGGCTGTACACTGACTGCCGGAACCATAAATCCATCCGTCTGAATTTCATATGCAATATGTAGCTTATCTCCAAATCTCTTTTTTTCAAGATATAAATAGTGATTCACCAACTTCAGTTCATCTGAAAACGGTATTCCGCATTTTTTGGTCAAGTAATCCATTCTGTCTCTTAAATAATCTGCAAATTCATCAATGGTCTCCATTGCCTCCATCTGATCTTTTCTCACCAAATATTTGATGGTGGAGAGGCAGTTAAAGATAAAGTGTGGCTGAATCTGGCTGATGGTAAGGGCATACTTACTGTCAGCCAATTCCCTTTCTTTCCTTACCAGCCGTTCCGCCACTTCCCCGTCAAAGAGGATAAACACCATAACGAAATACAAGGTCATCATAATGTACTCCGGCTCCGGGTACCACACATCCCACAGTAGCATGGTGGGGATAGACAACACACTAATGCTGACAAGGTAGAGAATACCTTTTACTTCCAGGGCTTTGCGATATCTCAATATCAAGATGACAACTGCAATCATCACCACCGGATCCAGCAGAGAAGCGACAATGCTTAATGGTCCATCCACATAATAGCCATTTGCATCAATGGTAAAAAGTACTCCTGTAAAAGGAGAACTTATGACGAGAATCAGGTAAATCCCGCCGACGATGCCTACTATATGAGCAAGCCGATAGGAGACCTGCGCTTTCTCCTTAATGAAACTGGTCAAGCAATACGTATACAGGACCATCAATGCTACTCCACCCCCAAAGGACAAGCACAGACAAAGGTAAAGAATTGCTCGATGTTTCGAACCATCAAAGATACAGATGCCTGCTTCTCCCAGTTGCATGATGACATTGGTTAGCAACAGATATGAAAATTGTCTCATAAAGGGTAGCTTTCTCTTCTGAGCAGCAAGCGTACCCAACAAAAGAAACATGGTGATAAGAGCGGAAAACGATAAGAGTCCGATATTCAGTTCTCGCATGGAGTTAAAATCTGGCATGGTGTACCTCTGTTTCTATCGAAGTATTTGTAAAATATGATAGTTCTATTATATCATCAGCCTTCTTTCCTTTCATTAAGAACTTTTTGAGCCAATTCTTTGTTCACACAAAAACACACATAAATAATCCAAAAGCACTTACAAAAAATCCCCGGTGCAATTTACACCGGGGATAATCACAATATATTCTTTTTTACAATTCCCAATCTGCCTGTCTGGTGTGAAGCAATTCGTGAGCCTTGTGTGACAACGGCTTCTCCAAGAACTTGTCATAGATATCTACAATAGCAGGATTCTCATGGGAGAATCGAAATGCGCTGTCCTTGTCAATAGCGTACAGCTTCTGTCCTCTCTCGCAGGCCAGTTCCTCTCCGTCGTGGATTGGCTGACCGCCGCCTCCGGCACATCCTCCCGGACAAGCCATAATCTCAATAAAGTCGTAGTCCACTTCGCCGGCCCTCACCTGCTCCATCAACTTTCTTGCATTTCCCAATCCACTGGCGATAGCTGCCTTCACCTTGGTTCCTGCAATATCAACGGTAGCCTCTCGAATACCGTCCATTCCTCTCACAATTTCAAAATCATCCGGCCCCGGATTCTTGCCTGTGGCAAAATACACAGCACTTCTAAGGGCTGCCTCCATAACGCCACCGGTGGCACCAAAGATGACGCCTGCTCCTGTTCCCAGACCTATAGGCTGGTCAAACTCCTGCTCCTCCAAGGTGTCTATATTCACCTGAGCCGATTTCATCATACGCACCAACTCCCTGGTGGTAAGGGATACATCTACATCCTTGCCTGCTCCTGCATCGTTTACCTGTGGCACATCGCACTCGTATTTCTTAGCGGTACACGGCATCACAGAGACGCAGAAGATGTCTGCCGGATCAATATCAAGAACCTGCGCATAATAGGATTTGGCTACAGCTCCAAACATTTGCTGCGGAGACTTGGCGGTGGACAAATGATCTGTGTATTCCGGATACTGGCTCTTCATAAAACGAACCCATCCCGGACAGCAGGAGGTAAACATTGGGAATTTTGCTCCCGCATCTCTCTTGCTTAATCTATCAAATAACTCATTTCCCTCTTCCATAATGGTAAGGTCTGCTGAGAAATCCGTATCAAATACAAAGTCAAATCCAATCTGTCTTGTGGCAGCCACCATCTTACCTACCGTAGCCTCGTCTCGGCTAAGGCCAAAACTCTCACCCCAGGCCGCACGAACCGCCGGAGCAATCTGAACGATAACAGTCTTCTTGGGATCACGAATGGCTCGCATCACCTGAATGGTGTCATTTCTCTCCCGAAGAGCTCCTGTTGGGCAGTGGGTAATACATTGTCCGCAGGCTGCACAGTCAGCGTCGCGAATCGGAACATTCTCCTTGGTATTTACACTGGTTCGCTTACCGGTATTTACCACATCCCAAACATTCATATCCTGAATCTTGTCACAGACCTGGATGCATCGCATACATTTGATGCACTTGCCGGAGTCTCGAATGATTGGGAATGAGTGATCCCACGGCTGTTTCTCAATTTCCTGTACATACGGAAGTTCAATAATATTGAGTTCAGAAGCCAAGTCCTGCAGGGAACAGTTCTGATTCCGCACACAGGTGGCACAATGGTAATCGTGCTGTGAAAGAATAAACTCCACATTTGCTCGTCTGGCAGCGTAAACCTTGGTGGTATTGGTGTAAATCACCATTCCCTCTTCCACCACATTATTACAAGCCGCAACCAGATGATCTTTTCCTTCAATCTCAACCATACAGACACGACATGCGCCGATTTCATTGATTTCTTCCAAATAACAAAGGGTAGGAATCTTAATTCCCGCCATTGTGGCAGCCTTTAAAATGGTGGTACCTTTCTCCACACAGACTGCTTTTCCGTTAATTGTAGCATTTACCATTTTAACTCTCTGCCTCCTCTCAATGTACCACAGCCATAGTGATCGCAGCGCAGACATCTGGCGGTCTCCTGCTTCATTTCCTCATGGCTCATACAATTCTCAATTCCTTCAAAGTCGCACTTTCTCTCATTTGCATCTCTTTCTGTCAAATGGATACGACCGGAAGGCAGTTTGTCATTCATCAGTGGAGATGGAATATCAACATCCACAGAAATGCTATGTTCAAATCCTAAATATTCATCAATGTTTGCTGCAGCCACCTTTCCTGCTGCAATGGCCTTTATTACAGTGGCCGGACCGGATACACAGTCACCACCGGAGAAGATACCATCTTTGCCTGAAACCTTGCCGCCCTCATCGGTAACAATACGATTCCACTTGGTTTCAATGCCATTTTCCTCGTAGTGTTCACTCTCAATGTCCTGACCAATTGCCACCAAAATCACATCACAGGGAATACGAACCGGTTCCTTATCTGCCTTGCTTGACTTTGGTCTTCCGTTTCTGTCATATAATCCACTAATCTGAGGCTGTGTCCAAAGGGCTACAACATCCCCCTTATCATCCGCCTCCACGCGAAGTGGTGCCTGTAAGGTATATAGTTCCACTCCCTCTTCAATGGCTCCTCGTATTTCAACCGGAGAAGCAGTCATATCCTTTTCTTGACGACGGTAAACAATGCTCACCGTCTTTGCATTGGCGCGGACAGATGTTCTGGCACAGTCCATTGCCACATTTCCGCCACCGATAACACAAACTCTCTTACCTGTAAAATCGATTGGCTTTTCCAGTCCAACATCTCTCAAAAGATTAACCGCAGAAACCACATTGTTACTGTCGGAACCTTCGATGTCAAATTTCTTATCTGTCTGGGCTCCGATAGCGATGTATGTTGCATCATAGGTCTGCTCTAACTCAGAGATGGAAATATCTTTTCCAATCTCAACTCCAAGTTTAACTTCCACACCGGTCTTTAATATGTAATCAATATCTTCTTGAAGTCTTTCTCTCGGGAATCGATAATTCGGAAT
>JAQXIY010000079.1 GCA_029008035.1 Lachnospiraceae bacterium | reverse complement strand
TGGGATATGAGTGTAATCTTTGCGATGCATCCAAAGATGATTTGGAGGAGATTAAGAAGCAGATTGCAGTGTATAAGCAGTACAGAGATGTATGGCAGTGGGGTGACTTCTATCGCGTAGCCGCAGGCAATCAGTTCCAGTGGACTGTTGTTTCCAAGGACAAGACTAAGGCCATCGGCATGATTATGCAGAGAGAAGTTCAACCAAACTTTATGTTTGCTAAGTTTACAGCTAAGGGACTTGACCCGGATAAGAAGTATCACTTTATGGGGCAGGAAAGAAGGTTCAATATCAAAGAGTTTGGCGACTTGGTAAATACAGTGGCACCATTCCACATTAAGCAGGATTCTCTGGTACATAACACTCTTGCTAAGTTCATTAAGATGGACGGTGAGACAGAGGATACCATCTGTGGCGGCGATGAGTTGATGTATGAGGGAGTGAAGTTGAAGCAGAGCTTTGTGGGAACCGGTTACAGCGATCAGGTTCGCCACTTCCCGGATTATGCATCCAGATTATACTTTATGGAAGAAGTGGACCATTAGGGACTGTCCCTAATGGCACTATGATATACCAATACAAAAACCACCGGTTTATGAACCGGTGGTTTTTTATGCCTCTGGGGTGGTTGAAAAGGAGTTAGAAGTTAATTCCCCAGGTAGGCGTTGTAAATGTCATTGGAAATAGCTGCCTTGATGTCCTTATATACTTGGGCAGAAGCCTGCCGAATTTCGTCTCGTGTCTCCTGAGAGAGTGTGATAATCTCGGTCCCGCTGGCCTCAATGGTTGCTACTCGCTCAGCAATGCGCTCGTCCGAAGCCTGACGGGCATACTCTGTGGCAATCTGAGCTGCTTCAGTCATAATCGCCTGTTCTTCCTCTGACAATTCCTGAAAGAACTCATCATTTACAATCAGGGATATCAAATGCGGCAGATGGTTGGTCTCCACAATATAATCCTGTTGCTCATACAGTCGATTGGACACGATGACCTCATAGGGATTTTCCTGTGCGTCAATGGTGTTCTGTTGCAATCCGATGTACACCTCACTGAAACTCATTGGTGTGGGACTGGCTTTTAAGGACTGCCAAAAGGCCAAATGATAGCTGTTTTCCATGGTTCGAATCTTTTGCCCTTTGAAATCTGAGAAAGCCTTTACCGGACGATTGGTACTCATAACACGAAAGCCTTGATCCGCCATACCAAGGAGGTGATAACCTCCATCGGTGTATACCTGACTAACAAGTCCGTAAAAGTTCGAATCGTCGATGGTTTCACGGCAGTCTTCTAAAGTGTCAAAGGCGCAAGGCAAATCAAAGACAGCCAAATCCGGCATAAAAGAAACCTGTGGGGCGGTATTTTGAACCACAAAGGGGATATCACCATCTTTGCATGATTCCAATAATTCTCGGTCGCCTCCCAATACGCTGTTGGCATAGACCTGAATTTTCATTTTTCCACCACTTAACTCATAGACTTCGTCAGCAAATTTCTCGGCAAAGATCTGTGTCACAGTATCCTCGGGACTGGCGGTTGCAAGAGGCCAGGCGTAGCGCTGTTCTGTTTCTGTTTTGCCGCATCCTGACAGAATACTCATGCCAAGACAGGCGCTCAGGAGTATACAAATGCTTACAAATTTTCTTTTCATCAGAACCTCCTATAAGAACAACAATGAGATGCTTGGTACAAAGGTAATCAGTAGTAGTGCCAAAAGGAAAAGACCAATCATGGGCATTGCCTTTTTTGCAATTTGCATCACAGGAACGTCGGTCAATGAACTTGCCACAAATAGGTTTACACCGATTGGTGGAGTCACAAATCCGATGGCAAGGTTTACTACCATAATCACACCGAACTGTATTGGGTTCATTCCGATTCCCTCAATGATGGGAAGGAGAATCGGTGTCAAAATCAAGATAGCCGGGGTAGTATCCATCACCATTCCCACCAGCAACAGGAATACATTGATGACCAACAAAATCAACACCGGGTTGGAAAAGTTGGATAAAATGAATTCGCTGACCGTCTGTGGCACCTGCATTAAGGTGAGCACTCGGGAAAAGGCGGTGGATGTGGCCAGGATAAACAGGATAGGGGTGAAGGTTTTGATGGACTCCACCAGAATACCCCAGATATCCCTTATGGTAATGCTCTTATATACAAAGAGACTGACAATCAATGCATAAAATACAGAGATAACTGCCGCCTCTGTGGGAGAAGCAACTCCGGAATAGATACATCCCAAAATAATAACCGGGCTTAACAGTGCCAAGAAACTTTCTTTTAATACATTCCAAAACCCCTTGGCGTGAAGTTGGCTTACCTCTTGATGGATCCGCTCTTTGTCCTCACCGTGTTGTTTGCAGTAGAATATGGAAAATCCGATGAGCAGCGCTCCGATGAGAAGACCGGGAACAATACCTGCCAGAAATAAGTCGCTGACAGAAGAGCCGGAAGCCATGCCGTACATAATAAAGGGAATGCTGGGTGGAATGATGACACCAAGCCCTCCTGCCACAGCAACGATAGCAGTGGAGAATACCTTGTCATATCCAAGGGAAATCAATACAGGAATAGTCATGCTGCCTACGGCTGCAACGGTAGCAGGGCCGGAACCGGAGATGGCACCATAGAAAAGACAGGTGACAATCACGGCACAGGGCATGCCTGCTGTAAGGTTTCCAAGGAAATAGGCGAAGATGTTAAAGATTTTCTTGGAAATACCTCCCTTTGCCATAATAATCCCGGATAAAACAAACATAGGAACCGCCAACAGAGGAAAACTGTCAAGTCCTCCAAACATTGCCCGGATAAGGTATTTGGCGCCCACAGTGAAGGAGGGGTCAAAAATACTTGGAAGTACAGAAGTGATTCCAAGAGTGATGGAAACAGGGATAGCAATCAACAGTCCAATAACAAAGATGATAAACAGTACAACGATTGGCATCTCTTACACCTCCTTCTTCTTTGGCTCGTTTGCCTCGATAAATGATTCCTGAGAATTCAATTCCGGATGGGCAGGGTCATATACGGGCACACCACGGGAAACTTTAAATTCGATTAGCCAACGCTGAAAAATCCGGATGGACACCAGAACAAAAGACACAAAAGGCGCTGCCTGGACATAATACATGGGAATCTGACAGGCAGGGCTTACCTGTCCGCTCTCTACGGCGGACATCATATAGCTAAAGGAAAAAGGAATCATATATAGAAAGAAAATCAACTCAAAGGTGTGATTCACTAACTTAAAAACAGCTCTTCCCCGGCGTGGGAAAATAGCTACAAATTGTTCTATTTTGATAGACAGACATTTCTTGCTGCAGTAACTTACACTTAAGAAACCGCACCAAATAAAGAGATACCTGGTGAGTTCCTCCGACCAGGAGAGGGATGTGCCCAGAACATAACGGAAAAAAACCTGAATGCCCATGATTAATGTCATAGCAATCAACAAAATCCCTAAAACACATTCTTCCAGATTGGCATCCAGCCAGCGAAAAACCTTCCTCATCTTCTCCGTCCTTTCATACTTTTTTATCTACGTTGTATAGGAAAATATATTACTCACAGGGCACGCTTTCGCTACCTGGACGCTGGTAGCGAGAGCATACCCTGCAATCAATTACAGTGCATTGTGAAGTAAATGTAATACTGTGTTCAAATCCTTGACACCCATCTGGCCCGGGGCAGATGCTTTCTTGGCGGCTCCAAAGGTGAGAGCAGAGCCAAAGACCTCTCCACAGAGACGGCTGATAACGCCGGTGCCTGCCATAGACATAGTGATAATTGGGCGGTCGGCATATTCTGTGGACATCTCTTCTGTAGCAGCCAGGAGAGTGAGTACATCTTTCTTGCTTTGAGGCATAACAGCAATCTTAGGAATGTCAGCATTTAAATCCTGCATTTTGCGAAGACGGGATACGATGTCATCCTTGTCAGGAGTTTTGTCAAAGTCGTGGTTAGAAGCTACCACCTTAACATTGGCAGCGTGAGCAGCATCAATAATGCGCTTTACAATATCATCTCCCGTAAAGACTTCCACATCCACAAGGTCTACATATCCGGACTGGGCAGCAGCAATGTTAAGGTCTGCATAATCCTCCGGATCAATGGATTTCTCGCCACCTTCTTTGGAGGTGCGGAATGTCATCAGCAGGGGTAAATCGCCCAGCGCGGGACGCAGTTCCTGAAGTACGGTGAGAATCTTATCAAAATCGTAAGCGTTCTCAAACCAATCTACACGCCACTCTACCACATCTACAGGAATATCCTTAAGTGCATTCGCTTCTGCAATGATTTCTGCTTTTGTTACACCAACAATAGGAACGCAGATTTTGGGTACACCTTCACCGATGACGGTATTTCTAACTTTTACTGGAGTCATAAGAACCATCCTTTCTAAACATAACATTCATATTGTTCAAATGCGGATTCCATGGTTACATTTTCACAGAATCCGCATCTAATAGCAAGTGAATTATTCGGCGTTTGCCTCAACCATCTTCGTATAACGAAGATTTACAAAGAGACCGAGAAGAACACCAACAGCAGTGAGAACAATGTTCATCACAAGAACACCGGAAGGTGACATCTTGGATGCTGCCGTAAGCAATGTGTAGTTGCAAAGGGAAGATGCAATCATCACAAGAGCTGTAACGGTACCTTTAATTTTGGGGAACAGCATATTGCACACGGAAGTTGCAATCTGCAAAAGTCCGCCGGCGCCTGCCCAACCGATGACGAAAGCACCGATGATGCACATGGTCTGGCTTGGTGCCACAAGTACAAGAATTAATGTTACCAAGCAGATAACCGGATATACAACGATGAAGCGAACATCCTTAATCTTCTTTGTAAGAAGAGCAGTTACAACCAATGCGATAAGTGTACCCATTGAGTAGTAGGTCTGCATGATAGAAGGGTTTTCAAATCCTGCATTTGTCTTAGCGTAGTTCTGCGCACAGTTCAACCACAACTGGAAAGTACCTGTACATGTGAAACCGATTAAAATCATTGCGATAGACTCGATAGAGAAGTGGGTGTGCTTCAAACTCTCAATCAAACCTTCCTTCTTGCCCTCAGCAGCCTTGTCTGAGTCGGGAAGGGGAGCGATGAAAATCAACACCATAAGTACAAGGTAAGCAATACCACATACGTAGAACAAAGCGTTGTACGATACAAGGCCTGCAGCAGTGGTGGAAACAGCGATACCTAAGAAAAATGGCAGGCACATCTGAGATATGGCAATAAAGAACTTAATTCCCATAGTTGCCACACCGGGAGCTTTGTGAATAATCTCAGCTACCGCAGGGTAGATACCGGTATCTAAGAAGGAGTTTGCAATACCGCCGATGATCGCGCAGATGTAAGCAATCTGATATCCACCGTTTGGCCCTGCGTTAAATGCCAAAGCCAAGCCGATCAAATAGATAGCGTAAGATGCACCACCGATACCAACAGAAATCTTTCGTCCCAACTTATCAGAGAGAGGGCCTGCAAATGGAAGGGCAATTAATCTTCCCAATCCAAGAGCAGCAGAGATTGCTGTAATTGCCATAACTTCTACACCCCAGCTTGCAGCCAGGGATTCTTTGATGAGGGCCTGACCCAAGATGGAGCAACCCACACCGTGAATAAAATAATTGATATAAAGAATGAGTGCACTTGGAATATATTTTTTGTTCATTTCTTTTCTCCTTTTCGTTCATTCAACTGTTTACTCGTTGTAATCAATGTTCAAGATTTCTTTCATGTACTCAATTGGCATTGGAGTGCCGGTCCAAAGTTCAAATGCAGCAGATCCTTGGAATAACATCATGCCTAGTCCGTTCATTGTCTTACAGCCCACCTCTTTTGCCATGGTACGCATCTTGGTGCAAAGAGGGGAGTAAGGAACATCCACAACAATCAGTTCCGGACGGAAGAAGGACTTGTCAGGTACAACGGAAACATCCTCAAGTGGCTTCATACCACAGCCGGTTCCGTTTACAAAAATGTAACTGTCATCCATCTCTTCCTTTAATTTGGCTGTGTCAGCCAAATCATAAAGTGTTGCCTTACAGTTGGTTCTCTCGTTAATTTTCTTTACGGTTTCAATTCCTCTGTCATAAAATTCATCTTTGATATTGAAGATAGAGATTTCAGCCACACCGTCTAAAGCGGCTTGTATTTCAATAGCAGTAGCCGCACCGCCACAGCCGCAGATGGTCATTTTCTTGCCGATTGGGTCAATGCCGTTGTCCTTCAGGGAGGCCATAAAACCGATTCCGTCGGTGATGTGCCCTACCAGATGGCCATTGTCATTTACAATGGTGTTGACAGCGCCACACAATTCAGCGGCTGGTGAAAGTTCGTCCAAATACTGACCAACGATGGTTTTGTTAGGCATGGATACATTGGAACCTCTCATCTTCAAGGTGCGGATTGCCTGAACCGCGTTTTCAATTTCGTCTGCGCCAACTTCAAATGCAAGGTAAGCATAGTCATAGCCTAGCTTTGCAAATGCCTCGTTTTGCATTGCAGGTGAGCTGGAATGACGAATTGGGTAAGCCATAAGTCCGATTAACTCGGTGTGTCCTGTGATTCTTTCTGCCATTTTCTTTTTCTCCTTTGTTTTGCACGTTTTCAAATCATTCACCACAAACGAAAGAAATGTGCCGATAACAAGCGCTTGTTAAAAAACTAACAAACTGTTGTAACTATATTGTAGAATAAACTGTCTGATGTTTCCAATGCTAAAATTGCGGATATTTAATGCACTGAATGTATCAATGTGGTAAAATGTGCGTAGACATAACAGTATTATATTAAGGAAGCGAAGAGTATGACATTAAATCAACTATACTATTTTAAGACGGTGGCACAATACGAGAATTATCACCAGGCGGCGGAGCAGCTTTTTATCTCACAGCCCTCCCTGAGCCGTTCCATGGCATCTCTGGAGGAAGAATTGGGGGTGCGTCTCTTCGAAAAGTCAGGACGAGGCATTGTGCTTACGAAGGCAGGACATCTTTTCTTGGAATATGCAAATCGCATTACCGAGGAATGTGAAATTGCAATACACAAGATGCAGGAGATGGGAAAAGATGGCGGAAGGATTGATATTGGATATGTGTTCCCTTTGGCCAATACCTACATGCCCCACCACATTCGCTGTTTCCTTAATGAAAAAGAAAACAAAAACGTTACTTTTGGCATTGTGCAGGGCAATACAGCCCAGATTGTAGAAAAGGTCAAGACAGGACAGGCGGACGTGGGATTTTGCGGGTTTACACCGGAAGAACCGGAACTGGAATTTTATCCGGTACTGAGTCAGGAGATTGTGGTGATTGTTCCAAAGAATCATCCGCTGGCTTTACAGGAAACCGTCTCTATTATGGATGTTGTGGAGTACCCCATGGTGGGCTATGAGCGAAAATCCTGGTTTGGAGAGTACACAAGTAATTTGTATCGTCGGTTGGAGGTTCGCCCCAATATTTTATTTGAATGCCCTGACGAGAATTCCATTCAGGCTCTGGTAAGAGAAGACTTCGGGGTAGCGGTTGTGGCAAAGGTGGATACTTTGGATGAGGATGCGGTAAAGATATTACATATTGATGATGCGGCTTTGTCCAATCAAATCTTCATGGTTTGGAGAAAGGACCACTACCAGTTACCCTCCACAGCTCGATTTGTTGAATATATGAAGAAACAATCAAATTTTGCTAAATGATACCTTCAGGGTATCATTTTTGCATTTAAAAGATATTTTACAGAATGATAGAGAGGGGATATATTGAAGATACCACAAACGGAAGGACAGCCTTACAAAAGAAACATGAAACACATGACTTTTAACTAGGAGGTTATTCCATGAAAAATCAGTATCCCAAAATCTTTGAGCCATTCACAGTAAAAAGAATGACAATCAAAAACCGTATTGTTATGACCCCAATGGGAACCAATTATGGTGAGTCTAGCGGCGAGATGAGTCTGTTCCACTTGAATTATTATGATTTGCGTGCAAAGGGTGGTACAGGACTGATTATCGTAGAGAATGCCAATGTGGATTTCCCAACAGGTTCAAACGGAACCAGCCAGATTCGTATCGACCATGACAAGTTCATGCCTCGTTACTACAAGCTGAGTGAACTGATTCATCAGCAAGGCGGTTGTGCGGCAATTCAAATTAATCACGCGGGAGCATCTGCTCAGTCAGCTCGTACAGGGGTGCAGCCGGTGTCCGCATCAAACATTCCTTCCAAGGAAGGTGGAGAAATTCCGAGACCTTTGGAGAAGGAAGAAATCCTGGAAATTGTAAAGAAATATGGAGATGCGGCCAGAAGAGCACAGCAGGCAGGCTTTGATGCAGTGGAAATTCACTGTGGACACTCTTATCTGTTGAGCCAGTTTTTATCTCCAATCACAAATAAAAGAACAGATGAGTTCGGTGGCTCTGCAGAGAATCGTGCTCGTTTTCCTAAGCTGGTTTTGGAAGAAGTTCGTAGACAGGTTGGACCGTTCTTCCCTATCTTTTGCCGTATCAGTGCAGATGAGTTTATGGAAGGGGGCAACACCTTAGAGGATTGCTTGGATTACTTACAGTACTTCCAGGAAGAAGTAGATGTCTTTGATGTATCTGCCGGTTTGAATGGTTCTCTGCAGTTCCAGATTGACTCTAATAATTTGCCGGACGGATGGCGTTCTTATATGGCACGGGCTGTCAAGGAGCGTTACGGTAAGCCGGTTATGACCGTGGGTAATATCAGAGATCCACAGGTAGCAAATGACATTTTAGAGCGTGGAGATGCGGATCTGATTGGAATGGGAAGAGGTCTCATTGCGGATCCTGACTGGGTGAATAAGGTGGAGTTCGGTGATGTGAAGGATATTCGTAAGTGTATCTCTTGCAATGTAGGATGTGCAGGAAATCGTATTGGAAACAATCGCCCGATTCGCTGCACCGTAAACCCATACACCCTGGATGGAGAGGGATACAAGGAACGCAAGATTAAAAAGAACTGCAATGTTGTGGTCATCGGTGGCGGTACCGCGGGTCTGGAGGCTGCTTGTACTGCAGCGGAAGTGGGATGTACTACATTTCTTATCGAGAAAAAACCGGAATTGGGAGGCCTTTCGGTTATGATCTCCAAGATACCGGACAAAAAACGTTTGGCGGATTTCCCCAAATATCTGATTCATCGCGCGTCAAAGTTAAAAAACTTATTTGTGTTTAAGAACACAGAGGCAACCGTTGAACTGGTAAAGAATTTTAATCCCGATATTATTGTAAATGCCACCGGCTCACAGCCATTGCTCCCACCGATTACAGGTTTGCATGAACACATCGACAAAGAGGGCAGCAAGGTGTACTCTATCCTTCGCATGATTGATGAAATTGAACAGTTCCCGGAGGATATGAAGGGCAAGAAGGTTGCTGTTATCGGCGGTGGTGCTGTGGGCCTGGATGTGGTGGAGTACTTCGCACCCAAGGGGGCGGATGTGTCCATCATTGAGATGCTTCCTACCATTGGAAACGGACTGGATCCAATCACAAAGGTGGGAACTGCCACACTTATGAAAGAATACGGCGTTCATCAGAGACCGGGCACAGCACTGCAGGAAGTGAAAGCAGATGCCTTTACTGTCAAGAATCCGGACGGAAGTGTGGAAGATGTTCCTTTTGACTATGGCTTTATTTGCCTGGGTATGAAATCTAACAATCCAATTTTGGATGAACTGCACAAGGAATTTGACGATGGTTCCGTTGAGGTGGTTTCCATCGGAGATTCTATGCGGGCGAGACGTATCATTGAAGGAACCAATGAAGGACGTAGTATTGTCAAAATTTTAGATAGGAGAGGCTATTTCCAATAGACCTTTCTTCCTCCCCCCTCAGATTGCACCAAGCTATGCTTGGTGTAATTCTGTATTTGGCGGAACTTTGTTAAAATAATATTTAAGGTTGTGTAGGCACCATTCTTTTGCTATAATGAGTCAATGCAAGACGTTAAAGTGTTAAAGCAAAAGACAAACGCAGGGAGATCATACTACCATGGAAGATTTAAACATATTGCGAGAAAATCTGGAGATGTGTGATGAGATTATTCTGGACACACTTTTGATGAGATGTAGAATTATTGAGAATATTACAGAGACGAAGCAGGTAATGGGAGAACCAATTGTTCAGCCGGAGCAGGAGGACAAGAAGAGAGCATTGCTTCTCGACCGCATGGAGGGAAATCCCCATCAGGCTGAAGTGATGAGTATCTTCAATAGTATTTTCCGCGCCAGTAAGAAAATACAGTCAGGCCAGTTGTTTGATTATAACATTGTGTTGATTGGCTTTATGGGGGCGGGGAAAACCACAATTTCCAGCGCATTGAGCGACATTTTTGCCATGGATGTGGTGGAGATGGATCAGTTGATTGCCGAGAGAGAAGGAATGAGTATTCCGGAGATTTTTGATACTTATGGAGAACAGTATTTCCGGGATTTGGAGACGAATCTTTTGATAGAGATGCAGTCTAAGAAGAATGTTATTATCTCCTGCGGCGGCGGTGTGCCAATGCGGGAAGTCAATGTGCGGGAGATGAAGAAGAATGGTAAAGTGATTCTGCTTACCGCTAAGCCGGAGACCATTCTGGAGCGAGTGAAAGACAGCCATGACAGACCTCTCTTGGAGAATAACAAGAATGTAGATTTTATTGCTAATTTGATGGAACAGCGTTGGGAAAAGTATCAGGCTGCGGCAGATATTATTATTGAGACAGACGGCAAGAGCGCTTTTGAGATTTGTGAGGAAATCATAGCAAAGGCACGACAGTAACAGATAGAAAGAAGGATTAAGACGATGGAAGGAAGAATTTCGGGAAAGACAAAACTATATGCGTTGATTGGATCGCCGGTGGGGCATTCAGGTTCCCCTGCTATGTACAATTACAGCTTTGCTGCAAAAGGAATTGACAGCGTATATGTAGCTTTTGACGTAGATGTGGAGCATACCAAGGATGCCATTGCGGCTATGAAGACCTTTGATATGGGGGGCATGAATGTGACTATGCCCTGCAAGGTGGAGGCAGCCAAATATATGGATGAACTCTCCGATGCCGCCAGAATTATGGGGGCGGTGAATACCATTGTGAACGAGAATGGCAAATTGATTGGACACAATACAGACGGAGTAGGATTTGTGGGCAATCTGAAAGACCACGGTATTGACATTAAGGGAAAGAAGATGACTATCTGCGGAGGCGGTGGAGCTGCCACAGCCATTCAGGTACAGTGCGCCTTGGATGGTGTTCGTGAGATTTCAATCTTTAACAAGAAGGATTCCTTCTTTGAACGGACGGTGCACACGGCAGAGACCCTGATGCAGGAAATCCCGGGACTTGTGGTGAATGTGTTTGATATCGATGATACGGACAAGATGAAGGAGGAAATGGCCGCTTCAGATATCTTTGTTAACGGTACCATCGTGGGCATGAAGCCTATGGATGAGCAAAGTGTTGTGAAGGATGTTACGGCTTTCCACAAGGACTTAGTGGTGTGTGATGTAGTCTACAATCCTGTGGAAACCAAATTGCTGAGGGAGGCCGCAGAAGCAGGCTGCAAAACCGTAGGCGGTAAGGGCATGTTGTTGTGGCAGGGTGCATATGCATTTTCATTATACACCGGTCAGGAGATGCCTGTAGAAGAAGTAAAAGAGAAATTCTTTTCTTAGAAGGTTAATGAAGGGACAGACGATGCCAATGGGGACGGGTACCAATGGCTCCAACTTGTTGGATGCCAGCTGGTACCTGTCCCTTCATTGGCATCGCCTGTCCCTAATTTTTTGTACAATATTATCGAACCTGCTTGTCGATGTAGTTGGATTGATATTTGGAGTAGACAATCTTTTGGCTGCTGTAAAGACCGTAATATCCGGATACGGTGTAACTGAAGCCGATGGCCAGCAGGAAAAATGGTGTTCCCTCGAAGCCAAAGAGTTCAAAACAAATCAGCAGAGAAGTGATGGGACAGTTGGTTACTCCGCAGAAGAGAGCACCCATTCCCACCGCCGCGCACAGAGATGGAGAAAAACCAATGAGATTTCCAAACATACAGCCAAAGGATGCTCCGATGAAAAAGGTGGGCACAATCTCACCACCCTTATAACCACATCCCAAGGTGAGGGCTGTGAAGATGATTTTGATGGCAAATGCGGCGGAACTGATTTCTCCGTCAATACACTTCTGAATCATGGCTGTACCGGTGCCGTTATAGGTCTGATTGCCCACTAAAATGGTCAGTACCAGAACGATACTACCACCTACAAAGGCTCGCAAATAGGGATTCTTGAGGTACTTCTGATACAGTCTGCCCACTTGCCCTAACACGATACAAAACAGGATGCTTACAAATCCGCAGAGGATGGCCAATAGGGAAATTTCCAAGGCTGAGAGAAGTCCAAAAGCAGGGGTTTTTAAGATGTCGTATGCCGGAGCACTGATGCCAAAGAAATACTTGGCAATCACTCTGGCGATAAGTGCAGAGATGGCACAGGGAAGCAGAGCGGCATAGTGCATGATCCCTACACTGACAACTTCCATAGAAAAAACCGCAGCGGCAATCGGAGTGCCAAACAAAGCGGAAAACGCTGCACTCATACCACACATAATCATAATATTTCTATCTTCTTTTTGCTCGGTCTTTACAAACCGGCTCATGGCATTCCCGATACTCCCCCCTAATTGTAGAGCAGCACCCTCACGTCCGGCGGAACCGCCCACCAGATGTGTTAATATGGTGGAAACAAAAATCAGCGGTGCCATACGCAGAGGAAGGTGGTCATCAGAGTGGATGGCAGAGAGAACCAGATTGGTTCCGGGATCCTTTTGCTTTAGTACCAGTTGATATATTCCTACAATAGCTACACTGCCTACCGGCAAAAAAAGCAACAGCCAGCCATGGCTCAAACGCAGGGCCGTGACTGTCTGCAGGAAATAGCCAAATATACCGCTGATGATACCTACAATCACTCCGATAATAATAGCCATACCCAGCCATTTGGAGGTGTTGTATCCCCTCTGAACGTTGTGTTTCATTTTTTTCATAAGTAACTTTTTATTTTCCATAATTTCACCTAAAAATAATGTACCATTTCTAAGAAAATATTTCAAATTCTTGGGATAATATGATATACTATGCTTAATATTGCACGAAGCGGTGAGAACCATGGATAAAACATATCAATTTATTGTCAATACACATTCGAGAACAGGGAAGGCTCAGCAGATATGGGAGCGCTTAGAGGATATTTTGCGGTCTCGTGGAGTTTCCTATCAGGTGTATATCACAGAGTATGTCCACCACGCAACGGAATTGGCAGCGACTATTACTGCCGGAGAGGAAACGGTGTATCTGGTGACCTGCGGAGGGGATGGAACTGTGAATGAAGTCCTCAACGGCATCCGGGATTTATCTAAGGTGGTGTTCGGTTATATCCCTCTGGGATCGGCCAATGATTTTGCCAGGGGATTGCATCTTTCGGGAGAGCCGGAGAAGATACTACAGGATATTTTAGACAGTCAGGAAGAACACGCCATAGATATCGGGCAGGTTCGTTGGCAGGAAGGTAGTCGGAGATTTGTCATCAGTGCCGGAGCAGGGATAGACGCTATGGTGTGTCGCCGTGCCCTCACCTCTAAGTTAAAGACTTTTCTCAATCATTTTCACTTAGGAAGTCTTACCTATGGGTTGCTTACCATCTCGTCATTGTTTCAGGCACCTTTTGTTCATGCCAGAGCAATGACAGTGGAGGGTGAACAGTTCGATATGCCCAATGCCATTTTTTCGGCGGCTATGAATTTCCCTTGGGAAGGCGGAGGGGTACCTATGGCACCAAGAGCGTCTGCTACAGACGGTAAGTTATCCGTATGCTGTGTGTACGGGATACCCAGACTTTTATGTCTGTTTTGTTTTCCGTTCTTGCTGGCTGGAAAGCATGAGAAAATCAAGGGATTTGATGTGGTCAGTGCCGCAGAGATAAGAGTTACATTTGATAAACCAATGGTGGTCCACGCTGACGGAGAGGATTGTGGAGATCAATTGGAAGTTACGTTTTCCGTAATGCCCAATGCTTTGCGCATGCCGGTTTTGTAATCCGGGAGAGGACAGTTGACGGATAGGGGGAAGTATGGAAAGTTTTAGAGAAGTACAAGAGGGAAGCATCCGCTACCTTTTGGATAATAAGAAAGAAGTGACGAGAACCAATCAGAAGACATTGGTGATTTTGAACATCTTTTATATGGTGGTATTAGCACTGTATCTGGGAGCTTCACTGACTTTGTTTAAGTCATGGAATGTCACCACACTCTATACCATTGCAACCGTTATACAGGCGGTTTTGCTTGTGGTGGTATTGCTGCGATATAACCGTAATCGAAAGAGAGAGTGGGGAGAAGTCAAGATTGCCTGTAGCATTTTTCAGCTATATGCCATGCTGTTTGTGGGAATTGCGAGTATTGTGCCGGTGGAAATGAATCAGCCTGCTGTATATCTGGCACCTATCGGGATGGCCCTTGCAGCATCCTTCATTTTTGAGTTTTACCATGGCATCGTACTTATGGCGGTGGAGATGAGCGTGTACCTGGTGATTGCCTTTATCATTAAAAAGCCTGAGGTGTTTGCCGTTGATCTTTGTAGCACATTAATGGCGTTTATGATGGGAGTATTTTTGACCAAGATTCTCTACACCCAACGGATTCGTGAGAATGAGACAAGGCAACACTTCCGTCGTATGGGGATGATAGATTCCCTTACGGGACTTTACAATAAGGCAAGTACAGAGTTTCTGAGCAAGAATTATCTTCACAGCAAGCCGAACCGGCCTTGCGCCATGATGATTCTTGATTTTGACAACTTTAAGTTTGTCAACGATACATACGGTCATCAAGCGGGAGATGCAGTGCTCCGCAGTTTTGGTCGTATCTTAAAGAGTGAGGCGGGAGATGAGCATGTGGCCGGACGAATCGGTGGCGATGAGTTCTTCCTGTTTCTCAAGGATTGCGGTCCCCAGGAGGCAGAGGCCCATGCAGAGAGAATCCTCAATAAGACCAGAATGATTACTGCAAAAGACGGCACCAGACCTTTTTCCTGCAGTATCGGTATTGCGGTGAAAGGCCTCAACGAGGAGAACCGCAGTGCATCAGAGACATATCGGGACATTTTCTCCCGGGCGGATGAGGTTTTGTACCAAGTGAAAGAAAATGGCAAGAATAATTACATGACGCAATCATAAATATGCGCTCTTTCCCATATATTGAATTAGACAAATTATGGGAAGGGCGTTTTTTTATGGGCGAAACAAAGTATTCTTTATATAGTGACATTCAGAATCGTACCAATGGTGAAATTTATCTGGGAGTGGTGGGACCCGTGCGAACAGGAAAATCCACCTTTATCAAACGATTTATGGAGCAAATGGTATTGCCTCATATGACAGACGAACACAGCAAGATGAGAACCGTGGATGAATTGCCTCAGTCCGCCCAGGGGCGAACCATTATGACCACAGAGCCGAAGTTCGTTCCCAAGGAGCATGTGGAGATTACGCTGGATAATGACTTGGTGTGTAAGGTTCGGCTCATTGACTGCGTAGGGTTTTTGATAGAGGGAGCCAAGGGTTCTATGGAAGGGGATAAGGAACGCATGGTGAAGACACCTTGGTTTGACCATGAGATTCCTTTTGCCAAGGCGGCAGCCATCGGAACAGAGAAGGTCATCAAAGATCATGCTACCATCGGTATTGTTGTTACCTGTGACGGTACCTTTGGGGAACTGGATCGGGAGGCGTACATCTCGGCGGAGACAGAGACCATTGCTGCCCTAAAGCAGATTGGGAAGCCGTATGTGGTGCTCCTGAATACAAGTTATCCCGCCAGTGGAGATACCATAAATCTGGTCAATCAGATGGAAAAGACCTATGGCTGTAGCGTGGTGCCGGTGAATTGCCAACAAATGAATCGGCGAGATATCGATGAAATTCTAAAAAAAGTGTTATATGAATTCCCCGTAAGCGGAATATCCTTTTCTATTCCCAAATGGGTGGAGATGTTGGATGCCAACAACGAGATTAAGCAAAGTATTGCAAATTACGCCAGAAAAATTTTGGAGAGTACCGATAAGGTGCGGGACGTTTTTGATATCGACTTCTCGCTGCCGGAGGACTACATTCAGAAAACAGAACTCACCGGGGTTGATTTGTCTACAGGTAATATTGACATTGTCATGACCTTGGAAGACAAATATTACTACGACAATATTTCCCGGTTGGCAGGAGTCCCCATAGGGGGAGAGTATCAGTTGTTGGCCTTTGTTCAGAAACTTTCCGCTTTGCGACAATCCCACGAGAAGGTGGCGGATGCCCTTCTTGCTGTGGAACAAAAAGGGTATGGTGTGGTGACGCCCAGTCTGTCAGACATCACTATGGAGGACCCGGTACTTATTCGTCACGGGAATAAGTTTGGAGTGAAGATGAAAGCCCTCTCTCCATCTATCCATATGATTCGCGCAAACATTGAGACGGAGATTGCACCCATTGTGGGCAGCGAGCAACAGGCTCAGGATTTGATTACATATATTAAGGAAGGACAAAAGACAAAAGAGGGGGTGTTTGAGACAAATATCTTTGGAAAATCTGTAGGGGAATTGATGGAAGATGGTATGCGAAGCAAGATTGCTATGATGGATGATGAGTGTCAGATGAAGCTTCAGGACACCATGCAAAAAATCGTAAACGACAATAATGGTGGCTTGATTTGCATCATAATTTAAATAGTGTGTATTAACATAAAATTCCCTGTTAAAAAAATGACAACTTGCCGGAAAACTATTGAAACTTACAATTTTTGGTGCTAGAATAAAGTCGATTTGAGAGTTTTCTCAAACAACGTATAAATAACATCTATAAGGGAGGAAGAGATATGTTATTTCAGATTTATGGCAGTACTTCCGCAACTCAGTTGTTGGGTTGGGTGTTAGTATTTGCCGGACTCATCATTATGAATGAGATTGGTCGTCGTACCAAGGCAGGTGGAATCTTAATCTTCGTTATCATTCCACTTATTTTAACAGGTTACTTTATCGGTATTCATTGTGGATTGTTCGGCGGTGCAGAGTCACAGACCATGATGTACATGGACGGATGGTTCCATTACTTCAAACTCTATGCAGCAGTCATCGGATGTGTGGGCTTCATGATGATTAAGTACAAGTGGGGCATCGGTGCTAAGGACTGGTTCAAGCCATTCCCATGGTTAATCGTTAGTATTAACATCTTAATCGCAGTTGTATCTGACCTTGAGTCTGCAGTGAATGCTTTCGCTGTAACAGGTGATCTTTCTGGTGCTTGGTGGGCATCTAAAGAAGGTGTATTCCTTTACGGTGGATGGTGGAATGTAGTAAACGCTATCGCAGGTCTGATCAACATCTTCTGTATGACAGGTTGGTGGGGAATCTACTCATCAAAGGATAAGAACACATCAGATATGTTGTGGCCGGATATGACCGTTTGGTTCATCGTAGCTTACGACATTTGGAACTTCCAGTATACATATGCCAACTTGCCTACACACACATGGTACTGTGGTTTTGCTTTGCTTCTTGCTCCTACCTTTGCAAACGCATTGTGGAACAAGGGTGGTTGGATCCAGAACCGTGCTAATACATTAGCTACCTGGTGTATGTTTACTCAGGTATTCCCATTGTTCCAGTTGAGTGATACATTCTCTGTATTGCCTTCTGTATATGGCGGAGCACAGGCCAACGGCGTAACTGCAATGAGTCTTTATCAGACAGCTATGGATGTTTACAACAGTGGCGTTAACACAGCTAACGAGGCAATCGCAAGCTTCGGTATTACAGCGAACCCTACAGCTCAGGGTGTTGTTGCAATTCTTGCTTTGATTGCTAACGTTGTCTGCATCTCTGTTATCATCAAGAGATCTATCGAGCAGAAGAAGAACCCATACAAGAACGAAATTTGGGTTGGAACAAGAGACTTCGAACTTGCTATGGCTAGAAAAGCTGATTAATATTCTTAGATTATTTATACGTTTTAAGGAAGGACACATCTTCAGGGTGTGTCCTTTTGTATTGCCAAAAGTGGCGAAAGCAACTATAATTTATGTAGTTGTATGAAAGGACGGAATGGTTTATGAATCCAGTATATGAGAAGTTATGTGGCTGTTATGAGAGTGTCAAGAATCAGATTCCTTTTGAGCCGGAAATTGCGTTAGTGCTTGGTTCAGGGTTAGGTGACTATGCGTCTCAGATGAAGATAGAAGGAACCATTGATTATAAGTCAATTGATGGTTTCCCAGTGTCTACTGCACCAGGTCACGTGGGACGTTTTGTCTTTGGGTATGTGAATGATATTCCAGTGGTGGCTATGCAGGGAAGAGTGCACTACTATGAAGGCTATGATATGTCGGACGTGGTATTGCCAATTCGATTGATGAAAATGATGGGAGCAAAGGTGTTGTTTTTGACAAATGCCTCCGGTGGAATCAAACAGGGATTCCATGCAGGGGATTTAATGTTAATCACAGGTCAAATCTCAACTTTTTTGCCATCACCTCTTCGGGGAGCCAACATTCCGGAACTGGGAGTACGTTTCCCGGATATGAGTGAGATTTATGACAGGGATCTGGCACAGATTGTTCGAAAAAGTGCCTGTGAACTTGATATGTCCATCAAAGAAGGCGTCTACGTTCAGACCCCTGGTCCCAATTACGAATCTCCGGAAGAAATCGCAATGTTTCGCACGTTAGGTGCTGACGCTGTTGGTATGAGTACCGCCTGTGAAGCTATTGCAGCCAATCATATGGGCATGCGCATTGTTGGCATCTCCTGCATTGCCAATCTTGCCGCCGGCATCTCACCAACTCCACTCACTGAGGAAGAGGTTATCGAGGCCGGTAAAAGTGTGGCACGGGAGTTCACCGCTCTGGTGAATACCACCATTAAAAACATACATGAAGCGATTTAACACAAATTAGGTTGTGCGTCGGAAGCATTTTTATTGGCGGGGCGATTCGCGCAAGCGTGCCCTGCGAATAAAAGTGCTTCCGACGCACAACGGAAAAAGGAGTATAAGATGAAAATAAGATTTTATAATGCCAAGATTTTGACCTTGAATGAAGAGGAGAAGTTTGAGGTTGTAGAAGGCGAACTTTGGACAAAAGATAATCTGATTGCCTATATTGGTCAGGGCAAGGAGAATAAGGAAGAGAAGTGGGATAGAGAGATTGATGCTAAGGGCAATTTGTTGATGCCCGGATTTAAGAATGCTCATACACATACAGCTATGACATTTCTTCGCTCCTTTGCAGATGATTTGCCGCTGCAGAGCTGGCTGTATGAATCCGTGTTCCCAAGAGAGGGCCAGCTTACCGAGGATGATATTTATTGGCTGGATATTTTGGGGATTATGGAATATTTGACCAGTGGTGTTACATCCAATTTTGATATGTATTTCTTCCCTGAAAAGAATGCCAAGGCGTCTATCGACTGCGGTTTCCGTACTGTACAGACGTCAGGACTGAACAACTTTGGCGGAACCATTGAGCAGTTGGAAGAACATTACAATATTGTCAATGATATGGGAGAACTTTCCTCCTTTATCTTAGGCTTTCACGCAGAGTACACAACTTCCAAGGAGCTGATGGAGGGTGTAGCTTCACTTGCTGAGAAGTATCATTCGCCGGTGTTTTTGCACAATGCAGAGACAGCGTTAGAAGTAAAAGAGTGCAAGGAGCGCTGGGGAATGACTCCAACCCAGCTTACGGATTCTCTGGGAATGTATCAGTATGGTGGCGGTGGATATCACTGCGTACATATGGAGGATGCTGACTTTGAGATTTTCAAGAAACGCGGCCTTACCGCAGTAACCAATCCTGCCTCTAACTTAAAGCTTGCCAGCGGTGTGGCTCCCATCAAGAGATACCTGGATGAAGGGATTGCCCTTGCCATTGGTACGGATGGTCCGGCAAGTAATAACTGCCTGGATATGTTTCGGGAAATGTTTCTTACCACAGCCCTTGCAAAGGTGCGGGAGAATGACGCGGCTTGTGTTCCTGCTGAGGATGTTTTGTATATGGCAACAACAGCAGGTGCAAAATGTATGGGGCTTGATGACTGTGATCGTCTGGCAGTTGGCAAGAAGGCTGATATTGTGATGATTGATTTACAGCAACCTAATATGCAGCCTGAGAATAACACCGTTAAGAATATTGTATACAGTGGCAGCAAGTCAAACGTTGCCCTTACTATGGTAAATGGCAAGGTGTTATATGAAGCCGGCAAGTTTGATATTGGATTTGAACCATCAGAGATTTATGCCAAGGCAAATGCCGTTATTGGCAGAATGAAATAGGAGATAGCATATGCGTGTAAATATATTTACAGATGGCGCGGCAAGAGGAAACCCGGAGGGACCGGGGGGATATGGCGCGATCCTACAAGTGGTAGGCGCGGATGGTACTGTCCATGAGAAGGAATTGTCCTGTGGCTATAAGAAAACAACAAACAATCGAATGGAGCTTTTGGCTGCCATTCGTGGATTAGAAGCATTAAATCGTCCCTGTGAAGTGGTTTTGTATTCCGATTCCAAGTATTTGGTGGATGCCTTTAATCAGGGATGGATTGACAACTGGGTAAAAAAAGGCTGGGTAAAGTCGGATAAGAAGCCTGTGAAAAATGTAGATTTGTGGAAGGCTCTGTTAAAGGCAAAAGAACCACATCTTGTGCAGTTTGTTTGGGTGAAAGGTCACGACGGACATCCGGAGAATGAGCGGTGCGATGTGCTGGCAACCACAGCTGCAGATCAGCCGGAAGAATTTCTGATGGATGATGTAGAACTTTCTACATCACAGGATGTGCAGATGACCCTTCCATTTTCGTAAAAAGTAGAGTGCTTGTCTTGAAAAGATAGGCACTTTTTTATATAATGTAGTGTGAATGTCAAAAGGATTCCATTTTTAAGGAGGAAAGAAAATGGTTGTTTTAAATAGCTTTTTATCCTATTTATTATTATTTGTGATTTTAGTTGCAATAGCAGTTGCAGGTGCTATGATTGGTATCAAGTTGGCGAAGAACAAAAACGCCAAGATGGCTGCACAGCAGGATGATGCAGAGAGCACAGAAGAATAGATATCGGAGGAAGATAATTTGAGTACATTTGGAGTGAATGAATTAAGAAGAAAGTATTTGGAGTTCTTTGAGAGCAAGGACCATTTGGCTATGAAGAGTTTCTCTCTTGTGCCACAAAATGACAACAGTCTGTTGCTTATCAATGCAGGTATGGCTCCTCTTAAGCCTTACTTTACCGGACAGGAGATTCCACCCAGAAAGCGTGTAACCACATGCCAGAAGTGTGTGCGTACCGGTGATATTGAGAATGTAGGTAAGACAGCTCGTCACCTTACATTTTTTGAGATGTTGGGTAACTTCTCTTTTGGTGATTACTTTAAGGAAGAGGCAATCAGCTGGTCCTGGGAGTTTTTGACAGAAGTGTTAGGTCTTGAGGAAGATCGTCTGTATCCATCCATTTACGGAGAGGACGATGAGGCTTTCGAGATTTGGAATAAGAAGATTGGCATTGCAGAGGATCGTATTACCCGTTTCTATCGTGACCCTGAGACGGGAGCCTGTGATAATTTCTGGGAGCACGGTGCCGGACCATGCGGACCGTGTTCAGAGATTTACTATGACCGTGGGGAGAAATACGGCTGCGGTAGCCCGGATTGTAAGGTTGGCTGTGAGTGCGATCGTTTTATGGAAGTGTGGAACAACGTATTTACCCAGTTTAACGGAGACGGTAAGGGTGGCTATGAAGAATTAGAAAACAAGAACATCGATACCGGTATGGGACTTGAGCGTCTTGCAGTTGTTATGCAGGATGTGGATTCTGTTTTTGATATTGATACCATGAAGGCCATTCGTGACCGTATATGTGAACTTTGCGGTAAGGAGTATCACGTAGATGCAATGGATGATATTTCCATCCGTCTGATTACAGACCACATTCGTTCCGCAACATTTCTTGTATCCGATGGTGTTATGCCATCCAACGAAGGCCGTGGTTATGTACTACGCCGTTTGATTCGTCGTGCTGCACGTCACGGAAGAATGCTTGGTATTTCTGATATGTTCCTTGCAAACCTTTCTGAGACTGTCATCAACGAGTCAAAAGATGGATATCCGGAATTAGAAGAGAAGAAGGCATTTATCTTTAAGGTACTCACACAGGAAGAGGAGAAGTTCAATAAGACCATCGATCAGGGTCTTGCCATCTTAGGAGATATGATGGATGAGATGAAACAGTCCGGTGCAAAGGAACTCTCCGGAGAGAATACCTTTAAATTATATGACACTTATGGATTCCCGGTAGATTTGACTGCTGAAATTTTGGAAGAGAAGGGATTTTCCTATGATGAGGCCGGGTTTGCCGCTTGTATGGAAGAACAGCGTCAGAAGGCAAGAGCAGCTCGTAAAGTGACGAACTATATGGGAGCAGATGCATCGGTATTCGAGCAGGTAGATGCTGCCATTACCACAGAGTTTGTTGGTTATGACAGATTAGAGGATGCGTCTTCCATTACCGTTATCGCTACTGCAAAAGAAGAGGGTGACGAAGTGGTAAGCGAGTTGGCTGCAGAAATTGCAGAAGGTGAAAATGGAACCATCGTTACCGCCAAGACTCCTTTCTATGCAACCATGGGTGGACAGCAAGGGGATAAGGGTGTCATTGAGACAGCCAATGGCCGTTTTGTAGTGGATGATACCGTCAAGCTTGTAGGTGGCAAGTATGGCCACGTTGGTCATATGGAGCAGGGAATGTTTGCAGTAGGTGATACTGTTACATTAAAGGTTGACGCAGCAAACCGTGCTAAGATTTGTAGCAATCACTCTGCAACTCACTTGTTGCAGAAGGCGCTTCGTGAGGTTCTTGGTTCACATGTTGAGCAGGCTGGTTCCTCTCAGGATAGTGAGCGAACAAGATTTGACTTTTCTCATTTCTCTGCGTTGACTGCTGAGGAATTGCAGCAGGTAGAGGATATGGTAAATGCTAAGATTGCAGAGCATATTGATGTGGATACACAGGTTATGACTGTAGATGAGGCGAAGAAGACAGGCGCTATGGCTCTCTTCGGCGAGAAGTACGGTGAGACAGTACGAGTGGTATCTATGGGTGATTTCTCTAAGGAATTCTGTGGTGGTACACATGTGAAGAATACAGGAGATATTATGGCCTTTAAGATTATTTCCGAGAGTGGTGTGGCTGCCGGTGTGAGACGTATTGAGGCTCTTACAGGGGAAAATGTACTTGCATACTATGCAAACCTTGAGAAGGAGTTACAGCAGGCAGCTAAGATTGTGAAGGCAACTCCCGCAAACCTTACCGAGCGGTTAGAGAAGTTGATGGCTGAGGTGAAGGAGCTCCAGAGTGAAAATGAGTCATTAAAGGCTAAGGCTGCCCAGAGTGCCCTTGGTGATGTTATGGATGCAGTGGTAGAGATTAAGGGAGTGAAACTCTTGGCTACTTCTGTGGATGATGTGGATATGAATGGTCTTCGTGATTTGGGAGATGATTTGAAGAGTAAATTGGGCGAGGGTGTTGTTGTTCTTGCCTCTGCAAAGGATGGCAAGGTAAATCTTGTTGCTATGGCAACAGATGAAGCTATGAAATCCGGTGCCCATGCAGGTAATTTGATCAAAGCCATTGCAGGCCTTGTTGGCGGTGGCGGCGGCGGCCGTCCAAATATGGCACAGGCCGGTGGTAAGAATCCGGCAGGTATTCCTGATGCCGTTGCAGCTGTTGCAGATGCATTGGCAGGCCAGTTGTCATAATTTTTTCTGTGATTCTACAGAAAGTGGTTGACGACAGATGAAAATATGTTATAATACTAGACAGTGCAAAGAAATATTTACCCAAACAGTTGAATATGCACAATACCCAACTG
>JAQXIY010000078.1 GCA_029008035.1 Lachnospiraceae bacterium | reverse complement strand
ATATAGAAGCGCAGGTACAGGCAATGGGATATGAAACCATTCGATTAGATGCATTTACCCAAAATCCGTATGCCCTGAATCTATATCATCATAATGGATACATTACAAGAGGATATGCCCATTGGAGAAAAGGGTGTTTTGAATTGATGGAGAAGAAAATAAATGATTGATACATTTGATTTGAATATTTTAGTAGAGCCGGCACTTAAGTGGTTCTACGAAAATAAAAGAGACTTGCCCTGGCGGCAGGGTAGGAACCCTTACGGCATATGGGTATCGGAGATTATGCTTCAGCAAACCAGAGTGGAGGCAGTAATTCCTTATTATCAACGCTTTATGGAGGCTTTGCCTGATATAGAGGCTTTGGCAAAGTGCCCGGAGGACCGACTGCTCAAGCTGTGGGAGGGCCTGGGGTATTACAACCGTGTGCGAAATATGCAAAAGGCAGCTCGGGTTATCGTGGAGGAGTACGGCGGAGAGATGCCGGGCACATATCAACGGATTGTTTCCCTACCCGGGATTGGGCCTTACACCGCGGGGGCTATTGCCTCCATTGCTTTTGGAGAAAAGGTGCCGGCGGTGGACGGAAATGTACTTCGCATTCTATCCCGAGTGGCTGAGGATGACAGGGATATCCTAAAGGAGAGTACCAAGAAAAGCGTGACGGCAGCGCTGCAGAGGATTATGCCCGAGGCGGCAGGGGATTTTAATCAGGCGCTGATGGAGATTGGAGCTCTGGTTTGCATCCCCAATGGAGAGCCAAAGTGTCAGCAGTGTCCGTGGCAATTTTGTTGTGAGGCATACGCCCACCAAAGCTATGACAGGTTGCCGGTAAAGACCAAGGCCAAGGCAAGGCGCATTGAGGAGAGAACGGTTCTTCTCATTCGAGACGGACAGAGGATATTGCTGGGAAAGCGACCTGCAAAGGGACTTTTGGCAGGATTGTATGAACTGCCCAATTTGACAGGGCATAGAAAGGAAGAGGAAATATTGGAATTTGCCAAGGCTCAGGGATTGATGCCTCTTCATATTGAAAAATTGCCGGAAGCGAAGCACATCTTTTCTCATATAGAGTGGCATATGATAGGCTATATGGTTCAGGTGGCTGATGTTGACAGTTATCATGCCACAGCAGAGGGATGTCTGCCTTCGGATTGTCTTCTGGTGGATTTGGATCAGGTGCAGCGGGAATATGCCATTCCCACAGCCTTCGAAAAATACGTGGAATTTGTTAGTCTGAAATTGGGGCCCGAAAAAAATACTTTCTAAATTCTTGAAAAAATGTGTATAATATACAAGGTGCATCTGGCATCTGATAAGGAGAATTAAGATGAAATTAGTAACATTTGCCATTCCCTGTTATAACTCGGAAGAATATATGGACAAGTGCATTGAGTCTCTGTTGCCCGGAGGCGAGGATGTGGAGATTATTATTGTGGATGACGGCTCTACCGATGGCACCGCTGAGATTGCGGAGCGATACGTTGCAGAGTATCCGGATATTATCAAGGTGATTCATCAGGAAAACGGGGGCCATGGATGGGCTGTAAACACCGGTCTTGCCAACGCCACCGGAAGATATTTTAAGGTTGTAGATAGCGACGATTGGGTGGACGCAGACGCCTATATGGAAGTGCTCGCCACTTTGCAGCAATTTGTGGAAGAGGGGCAGGAAGTAGATATGTTGCTTACCAACTATGTCTACGAGAAGGTGTCCGAAAATCGTCAGCGCAGGATGATTTATTCTCTTTTGTTTGAATCCGGCAGGATCATGACTTGGTCAGAGATGAAGCGCAATATTAAGGGATTCTCGATCCTAATGCACTCTGTGACCTATCGCACCGAAATGCTGCGTCAATGCAAACTGCAGTTGCCCAAGCATACATTTTATGTGGACAATGTGTTTGTATATGAGCCGCTTCCCTATGTAAAGACATTGTACTATCTCAATGTGGATTTTTATCGTTACTTCATAGGAAGAGATGGACAATCTGTGGCGGAGCAGACCATGATAAAGCGGTTAGACCAACAACTCTACGTAAATCGGAGACTGTTAGATGCCTATGATGTGTGGGAGATTCCGGAGGTTCATCTTCGGGAGTACATGCTCTCTTTCTTAGAGACCATCACCGTGGTGTCCACATCGCTTGCATACATATCCGACGACCCGGAGAACATTGCCAAGGTCAAGGAACTATGGCACTACATCAAGGAAAAAGATATTCGCACCTATCACCATCTGCGGTGGGGTGTGCTGGGAAATGCGATGAATCTTCCCGGCAGATTCGGTCGCTATCTCTCCAAGAAGGCGTACCACATTTCTCAGAAATTCATGGGCTTCAATTAGTGAGCCAATAGGGATGGGTGCCATTGGTATCCGTCCCTATTGGCTCATCTGATGTAACAATTCCTGTTTCATATCATAGAGCTTTTGAGACAAATCCACATGAACCTGGGAAGGGTTTACGAAGCGCTTGTTCTCTTCCCAGAGAGTTTCTTTCTCTCGGTCACAGTAGTCTCTGATTTCCAATACGGAGGGAGACGTGTAAACTCGACGACCATTCTCAATTACTTTCACCAATAACTCTTTCAAATGATAGGAGCCCCCGGGCAATGTGGTCTTCTTCCAGGGCTCGTTTGGATCAAAAAGACGCATGTCCTGCTTCTCATCAAAAACCTCGCCATCAAGACAAATTAAATCTGCTTTTATTTTATTTGTTGCGTTGTCATAGATGCGATAGATAATTTTATTTCCGGGGTTTGTCACCTTCTCGGTATTTTCGGAAAGCTTGATCTTGGGAATAAAACTTCCGTCAGCGGACCGGATGGCTGCCAGTTTGTACACTCCGCCGAAGGCAGGGCAATCCTTGGAGGTTATCAGGTGGGTTCCCACACCCCAGGATGTGATGGCGGCCCCTTGACTCTTCAGACTCTGAATCAAATATTCATCCAAATCGTTGGAGGCAGAAATGACAGCGTCTGTAAATCCTGCCTCATCCAGCATTTTCCTTGCTTCCTTGGAGAGATAAGCCAAATCCCCGCTGTCCATGCGAATGCCATAATGGGTCAGAGGAATTCCCTCCTGACGCATCTCCGTAAAGACCCGAATGGCATTGGGGATGCCGGATTTTAAAGTGTCATAGGTATCTACCAGCAGAGTGCAGGCAGAGGGGTAAAGTCTGGCATATGTCTTGAAGGCGGTGTACTCGTCGGGAAAACTCATAATCCAGCTATGGGCATGGGTTCCCAACACCGGTACGTCAAATAACTGTCCGGCCAGAACATTGGAAGTGCCCTTGCAACCGCCAATGACGGCGGCTCTTGCACCGTAAGTGCCGGAATCCGGTCCCTGTGCCCGGCGGAGGCCGAATTCCATCACCCCGTCTCCCTCAGCGGCGTAACACACCCGGGAGGCTTTGGTGGCAATGAGGCACTGATGATTCATGATATTTAAGATGGCGGTCTCAATCAGTTGCGCCTCCATGATAGGAGCAATTACCTTAATCAGTGGTTCTCGGGGAAAAATCACGCTTCCATCCGGGATGGCGTAGATGTCTCCGGAAAATTTAAAGTTAGACAGATACTCTAAAAAGTCCTCTTCAAAAATCCCCAGAGAGCGCAGATATGCAATGTCACTCTCGTCAAAATGAAGATGCTCAATATAGTCAATCACCTGCTCCACTCCGGCGCAGATGGCATATCCCCCGTCCGATGGATTGTTGCGATAAAAAGCATCAAAAATTACGGTGCTTTGCTTGTTGCTCTTGAAATATCCCTGCATCATGGTCATTTCGTACAAATCCGTCAGCAGGGTTAAATTTAATGTGCTCATCTGTTGCCTTAATCTTCCTTTCCCCAAGTAAAAATAGTGTAACCATTATAATCCTTTCTATAGCAAAATAAAAGAATTCGTGGTAATATGTAGAAAATTTGTTTTTTGCATCGAGAGGAGGAACACAATGAACGACGATATGTTTGTGGATGAAAATGCGAATCCATATGGCAATCCACAGGATCATGTATACAGTAATAAGCAAGAGAATGGGGAGGGAGATCAACAGGGCAACCCATACAGTGCCCCCAATGAGCCACAGTACAGCCCCGCAGGTAAGAAAATCGGCCTGGGATTTGGCATTGCGTCCCTGGTTCTTGGAATCGTATCCCTGCTGTGCTTTTGCACCTGCATTAATATTATATTGGCGATTCTTGCCATTATTTTTGGTATCATCCAGATTGTTTCCTATGAGAACAAAGGAATGGCAATTGGAGGAATTGTTACCGCTACCATATCCATCATTTTGTTTGTGACCTGTTACGGGCTTCTGCTTTCCAACGCTTCCTTTATGAGGATGGTGGAGGATGAGATGGGAAATGGATTCGACCAGCGCGATATTTATGAGTTTATGGAAGAGTACAACTACGACATGGAAGATATGTTATAAAAAAATCTTGACAAAACTTCACTACAGTGCTTTAATGAATTAAAGCGATAGAGAAATGACAAACCGTTGATGCGGAGATAACGGTAATTATGATCTCACAGAGAGCCCACGTTGCTGAGAGTGGGCAGACCCCAGATTATCAAATGGACCGCGGAGGGCGCAGTCAAATGGTTATTATGCATGGCCAGAGTATTCTGCGACGTGAGGGCATACGTCAGTTGCCGGGGATATGATGGTATCCTGTAAAGTGTGTAGTATCAGACTACAAATCAAGGTGGCACCGCGGATAGTGATTTATTCGTCCTTGACAGATGATGATATTCTGTCAAGGGCGTTTTTTTATTGTCAAATCAGGAGGTTAGAGCATGAAAATTTTACCGGATTTTGAAACAGTACAGGAAATTGCGGCAACGGGAAAGTATGATATTCTCCCGGTGAGCTGTGAGATATTATCAGATATCTGCACTCCCATAGAGGCACTGAAAATTTTAAAAAACGTATCTACCCACTGCTATCTGTTGGAGTCTGTGGCAGAAAAAGAAAAGTGGGGGCAATACACGTTTCTTGGATTTGACCCCAAATTGGAAATTACTTGTGTGGATGGACAGATGAGGGCGGGGAACATCCGGTTTGAGACAGCGGACCCGTCGGCGTATCTCCGACAAATTCTGTCAGAGCACCGCAGCCCCCGATTCGATTATCTTCCTCCCTTCGCCGGAGGACTGGTAGGATATTTCTCCTACGACTATTTAGGATACAGTGAGCCCACAGTGAGAAGTGTCACGGAGGATGAGGAGGCATTTAAGGATGTAGATTTGATGCTGTTTGACAAGGTGATTGCCTTTGACAACTTCCGCCAGAAGATGATTCTCATTGTGAATATGTCCCTGTCCGAACCGCAGACGGGGTATAACAAGGCGATTATGGAACTGAAACAACTGCGGGAATTGCTGACTCGTGGTATTCAAAAGACGGAAGATACAGGGCATTTGCTTGGGGAAATGGTTCCTATGTGCGACAAAGAAACCTACTGCAAAATGGTGGAAACAGCCAAGCACCACATTTTTGAAGGGGACATTTTTCAAATTGTTTTGTCCAATCGGATGAGTGCTCCCTTTGAGGGAAGCCTGCTAAATACCTATCGTGTGCTGCGCACCTTAAATCCGTCCCCCTATATGTTTTATTTTTCGGGAACGGATGTGGAGGTTGCAGGAGCTTCCCCGGAAACCTTGGTAAAATTAGAAGACGGGGTTTTGCATACCTTTCCGCTGGCGGGAACAAGGCCCAGAGGGAAAAATGAGGAAGAGGACATAGCCCTGGAAAGAGAACTGTTGGCTGACGAAAAGGAAATCGCGGAGCACAATATGTTGGTGGATTTGGGACGAAACGATTTGGGAAAAATCTCAAAATTTGGAACCGTCTCAGTGGAAAAATTCCATTCTATTGAGCGCTATTCCCACGTGATGCACATTGGCTCCACTGTTCGAGGGGAGATTTCTGCTGAAAAAGATGCCCTTGATGCCATTGAGGCAGTGCTCCCGGCAGGAACTCTTTCCGGGGCACCAAAGCTTCGAGCGTGTCAGATTATCGGCGACCTGGAAAAGTGTAAACGTGGAATTTATGGCGGGGCCATAGGATACATCGACTTTACAGGAAATATGGATACCTGTATCGCCATCCGCATTGCCTACAAGAAGAATGGAAAGGTATTTGTGCAAAGTGGTGCCGGAATTGTGGCAGATTCCGTTCCGGAAAAGGAATATCAGGAATGCATCAACAAAGCGAAAGCAGTGGTAAATGCCCTCAAGATGGCAGAGGAGGTGGAAGAATGATTTTGCTGATTGACAATTATGACAGTTTTTCCTATAACCTGTTTCAAATGATTGGAGAAATATCCCCTGACATCAAGGTGATCCGAAACGATGAGATGACGGTGGATGAAATACGACAGCTACACCCGGAACGTATCATTCTTTCGCCGGGGCCGGGCAGACCGGAGGATGCAGGTGTCATCATAGATGTGGTGAAAGCCTTGGGGGGTGAAATACCCATCCTTGGAGTTTGCCTGGGGCACCAGGCCATATGTGCCGCTTTTGGCGCTACGGTAACCTATGCCAAGGAACTGATGCATGGCAAGCAGTCGGAGACAGAACTGGATTTGTCGTGTCCCCTTTTTTCAGGTTGCCCCGGAAATGTGCCGGTGGCCCGGTATCATTCCCTGGCAGTGGATGAGAAAACCCTGCCGGAGGAATTGGAAGTCACAGCAAGAACGGAGGATGGTGAAGTCATGGCGGTGGCCCATAAGCATTACAAAATATATGGCGTACAGTTCCACCCGGAATCCATTATGACCCCGGATGGAAAAAAGATGTTAGACAATTTTATTCGCGGATAAAGGAGGAGCAAAGCGATGATTAAGGAAGCAATTGTAAAAATCGTAAATAAGGAAGATTTGACTTATCAGGAAGCCTACACGGTTATGAATGAGATTATGAGCGGTGAGACCACTCCCACCCAGAATGCAGCATTTTTGGCGGCGCTTTCTACAAAGAGTGCAAAAGCGGAGACTACGGATGAGATTGCGGGATGTGCTGCGGCCATGAGAGATCATGCCATCCCTGTGGAAACGGATATGGATTTATTTGAGATTGTAGGTACGGGAGGCGACAACGCCCAAAGCTTTAATATTTCAACCACATCTGCTTTGGTGGCCGCAGCCGGCGGCGTGAAGGTGGCAAAACACGGCAACCGTGCAGCCTCATCCAAGTGTGGAACGGCAGACTGTCTGGAGGCTTTGGGGGTAAATATTGAACAAAGCCCGGAGCAATGCAGAAAACTGTTAAAAGACGTGGGCATGTGTTTCTTCTTTGCCCAGAAATATCACACGTCCATGAAATATGTGGGGGCCATTCGAAAAGAATTGGGTTTTCGCACCGTCTTTAATATTTTGGGACCATTGACCAATCCGGGAAGCCCAAAGATGCAACTTTTGGGGGTATATGATGAGTATCTTGTTGAACCGCTGGCACAGGTTCTCATTGATTTGGGCGTGAAACGGGGAATGGTTGTCTATGGCATGGATAAATTGGATGAAATATCTCTCAGTGCACCTACAAAAATCTGTGAGTTTCAGGATGGGTGGTTCCGCACCTCCATTATTACACCGGAAGACTTTGGACTTGAACGTTGCAGCAAAGAAGATTTGGTGGGAGGAACCCCACAGGAGAACGCTCAGATTACACGAGATATTTTACAGGGGAAAAAAGGTCATAAGAGAGATGCAGTCCTGATGAATGCAGGAGCAGCCCTTTACATAGGCGGCAAGGCAGATAGTATGTCAGAGGGAATCAAACTGGCGGCAGAGTTGATTGACACCGGAAAGGCATATGAAACTTTGGAGAAGTTTATTGAGGTGAGCAACCGGAAAGAGGCGTAAGTATGACCATATTGGAAGAATTGGCGCAACATGCCAAGTTGCGCACAGAGCAGGCAAAAGGGCAGGTTTCTTTAGAGAACATTCGCCGGGAGGCATATGATTTGCCAAGGGGGACTTTTGCATTTGAAAAAGCATTAAATAAAGATGAGATGGCCTTTATCTGCGAGTGCAAAAAGGCTTCCCCATCCAAGGGCATCATCGCAGAAGATTTTCCCTATCTGGAAATTGCCCGGGACTATGAGAAAGCCGGGGCGGATTGCGTTTCTGTTTTGACGGAACCCAAGTGGTTTTTGGGAAGAGATGAGTATCTTGAGAAAATATCGAAAACTGTTCAAATCCCCTGCCTGCGCAAAGACTTTTTGGTGGATGAATATATGATTTATGAAGCTAAGGTGTTGGGAGCCCAGGCGGTGCTTCTCATCTGCTCCATTTTATCCACAGAGCAGATTGCAGAATATATTGCTATTTGTGATGAACTTGGGATGACCGCGTTGGTGGAAGCCCACAGTGAGGAAGAGATACAGTCAGCAGTCAGTGCAGGAGCCCGGGTGATTGGTGTCAACAATCGCAATCTCAAGGACTTTACCGTGGATACAGCAAATAGCCGCCGGTTGCGAAGCCTGGTGCCGCCGGAAATTTGCTTTGTATCGGAGAGCGGTGTGCAAAGTGGTGAGGACGTTCAAGCTCTGCGGGCTGCAGGGGTGAACGCAGTGCTCATCGGAGAGGCCCTGATGCGGGCAAATGACAAAAGTGCAAAGCTGCGGGAATTGCGAGGTGACCTATGACAAACATCAAGCTGTGCGGTCTGAGACGCCCCGATGATATCCGATATGCCAATATGCTGTTGCCGGAGTATGTGGGATTTGTTTTTGCAAAAAAAAGCAGTCGCTATGTCTCGGCTGAGGAGGCAGCTCTTTTGCGAAAGCAGTTGGACCAGGGGATCATTCCCGTGGGAGTCTTTGTGGATGAGGAACCAAAAGCGATTGCGGATTTGCTAAGCAGAGACATTATTGCAGTGGCCCAGTTGCACGGACAGGAGTCAGAGAAGGATATTCTCAAACTGCAAGAAAAAACCGGGTGTCCGGTAATCAAGGCATTCTGTATAGGTTCTTCTGAGGATATAGAGGCGGCAAATGAATCTCCGGCAGATTTTGTTCTTCTGGATTCCGGCAAGGGCTCCGGGAAGACTTTTGACTGGGAACTGCTGAAGGGGATGAAGAGACCTTACTTTCTGGCAGGTGGGCTGACCCCTGAAAATGTAAGGGACGTGGTGGACAGATGGCAACCTTTTGGGGTGGATGCCAGTTCGTCTCTGGAGACAGATGGGTATAAGGATCCCGCAAAGATGGCGGCATTTGTGAATGCGGTACGAAATGGAAAGGATGCGTAGAATATGAGTGAAAAAAAGGGAAGATTTGGTGTACACGGAGGACAGTATATTCCGGAAACACTGATGAATGCAGTGATAGAGTTGGAAGAGGCTTACAATCATTACAAGGACGACCCGGAATTCAACCGGGAATTGACGCAACTGTTGGATGAGTATGCCAATCGCCCGTCAGGATTGTATTATGCCAAGAAAATGACAGAGGTTTTGGGAGGGGCTAAGATTTATCTCAAACGGGAGGATTTGAATCACACCGGGTCTCATAAAATCAACAATGTGTTAGGCCAGGCCCTGCTGGCAAAAAAGATGGGTAAGACCAGATTGATTGCGGAAACAGGAGCAGGACAACATGGCGTGGCAACTGCCACAGCCGCTGCACTGCTGGATATGGAATGTGTTGTTTTCATGGGAGAGGAGGATACAAAGCGTCAGGCCCTGAATGTGTACCGCATGCGACTCCTTGGGGCAGAGGTGATTCCCGTGACCAGCGGAACCGCCACCTTGAAGGATGCAGTATCAGAGGCGATGAGGGAGTGGACTTCTCGGATTGATGATACCCATTACTGTCTGGGATCTGTTATGGGACCACATCCCTTCCCAACCATTGTCCGGGATTTCCAGTCTGTGATTTCTCGGGAGACAAAGGCGCAGATTATGGAGATGGAACACCGGCTTCCGGATGCGGTGATCGCCTGTGTGGGCGGCGGTTCCAATGCCATTGGAAGCTTTTATCACTTTATTGAGGATGAGCAGGTGCGGCTTATTGGCTGCGAAGCGGCGGGCCGGGGAATTGACACCTTCGAGACGGCAGCTACGGTCAATACGGGACGAATCGGCATCTTCCACGGGATGAAATCCTATTTCTGCCAGGACTCCTACGGACAAATTGCACCGGTATATTCTATTTCGGCAGGTCTGGATTATCCCGGAGTGGGGCCGGAGCATGCACATTTACATGATCTGGGGCGGGCAGAGTACGTGCCCATAACAGATGAGGAGGCAGTGGAGGCATTTGAATTTCTGTCCCGAACCGAGGGTATTATTCCGGCCATCGAATCGGCGCATGCGGTGGCATACGGAATGAAACTGGCCCCCACTATGACAAAGGATCAGGTGATTGTGATTACCATTTCCGGCAGAGGCGATAAAGATTGTGCGGCAATTGCCCGCTACAGAGGGGAGGATATCCATGAGTAAAATAAAATCAGCATTTGAGAACGGGAAAGCATTTATTCCTTTTATTACCTGCGGTGACCCGGATTTGGAGACAACCAGTAAAGTGGTGCGGGCTGCGGTGGAAAATGGTGCTGACCTGATTGAATTGGGAATTCCCTTTTCTGACCCTACAGCAGAGGGGCCGGTGATTCAGGAGGCAAATATTCGGGCTCTTGCAGGTGGGATTACCACAGATGACATTTTTGCCTTTGTCAGGGAACTTCGCAAGGATGTGACCATTCCGTTGGTGTTTATGACCTATGCGAATGTGGTGTTTTCCTACGGGGCAGAAAAATTTATTGCTACCTGCAATGAAATCGGAATTGACGGCTTGATTCTCCCGGATCTTCCTTTTGAGGAAAAAGAGGAGTTTCAACCATTGTGTGAAAAATATAATGTGGATTTGATTTCACTCATAGCCCCGACTTCCCACCAACGCATTGCTATGATTGCAAAGGAAGCGCAAGGGTTTCTCTACATTGTCTCCAGCTTGGGGGTGACAGGGGTTCGGAGTGAGATAACAACAGATTTGCAGTCTATCGTTGATATTGTGCGACAAAATACAGACATTCCCTGTGCCATTGGGTTTGGTATTTCCACCCCGGAACAGGCGAAAAAGATGTATTCCTACGCCGATGGTGTCATTGTGGGTTCCGCCATTGTGAAACTCATTGCCCAGTATGGCAAAGCCTCGGCAGAGCCTGTGGGAGACTACGTGAAAAAAATGAAAATGTAAAAGCCGGTTTCCTTGACAAAATCTGGCTTTGTCAGTATAATCTCTTGTGAAATAAATGCAAATGCGTTGAGGAAGACAGTACGCAGGAGAGATGAAAAATCAGCGAGCCGGGTATGGTGGGAGCCGGCAGGAGTAGTCCCCTGAAGAATATCACTTCTTAGCAGCAGACTGAACGGGGAACCTAGTAGGAAAGCCGTAATTCTCTACGTTACAGAGGACATGTATGCAAGGCGTGCCTTAAGTACAGCGTTATAGGTGGTTAAGCGAAACAGAGTTTTCGTCCTAGGCGGACGAAGGCTCTTTTTTTATCCTCAGCATTAGAAAGGAAAGCAATATGTACAAGAAAGTTACAACGGATCTCAATTTTGTTGAAAGAGAGAAGGCAACAGAACAGTTTTGGAAGGACAATGACATTTTCCAGAAGAGTATGGATGCCAGAAAGGAAGGGGAGACTTATACCTTCTACGACGGACCTCCGACTGCCAACGGAAAGCCTCATATCGGTCACGTGGAGACACGTACCATCAAGGATATGATTCCCCGTTACCAGACCATGAAGGGAAAGTATGTGCCCCGTAAAGCCGGATGGGACACCCACGGCCTGCCGGTGGAGATTGAGGTGGAGAAACTTCTTGGCTTAGACGGAAAGGACCAGATCGAAGAGTACGGTATGGAACCTTTCATCAAGCAGTGTAAGGAATCCGTATGGAAATATAAGGGCATGTGGGAAGATTTCTCCGGAACCGTTGGTTTCTGGGCTGATATGGATAATCCATATGTTACCTATGATGACAACTTTATTGAGTCAGAGTGGTGGGCGCTGAAGGAGATTTGGAACAAGAATCTTCTATATAAAGGCTTCAAGATTGTTCCTTACTGCCCACGTTGCGGTACACCTCTTTCCTCACAGGAGGTGGCTCAGGGCTATAAGTCCGTTAAGGAGCGTTCTGCCATCGTCCGCTTCAAGGTGGTAGGCGAGGATGCATATTTCCTTGCTTGGACAACAACACCTTGGACATTGCCATCTAACGTGGCCCTCTGTGTGAATCCGGATGAAACTTATTGCAAGGTAAAGGCAGCAGACGGATATACCTATTATATGGCGGAGGCCCTTTTGGATAAGGTTTTGGGTAAATTGGCAGAGGAAGGCCGGAGTGCATATGATATCTTAGAGACCTATCAGGGGAAAGATCTAGAGTATAAGGAATACGAGGCCTTGTTCCGGTGCGCGGCAGAGTCTGCAAAGAAGCAGAATAAAAAGGCTCATTTTGTTACTTGTGACAGTTATGTAACCATGTCTGATGGTACCGGTATTGTACACATTGCTCCTGCATTTGGTGAGGATGATGCCAATGTAGGGCGCAAGTATGATTTGCCATTTGTACAGTTTGTTGACAGCAAGGGTGAGATGACAGAGGAAACTCCATATGCCGGCAAGTTTGTAAAGGATGCAGACAAGGATGTGCTGGTTGACCTTGACAAAGAGGGCAAGCTTTTCGATGCGCCTAAGTTTGAACATGACTATCCACACTGCTGGAGGTGTGATACACCATTGATTTACTATGCACGTGAGTCTTGGTATATCAAGGAGACAGCAGTTAAGGATGATTTGATTCGAAACAACAACACAGTAAACTGGATTCCTGAGTCTATCGGTTCCGGTCGTTTCGGTAACTGGTTGGAAAATATTCAGGACTGGGCAATTTCCCGTAATCGTTATTGGGGAACACCACTTAACATCTGGGAGTGCGAGTGTGGTCATCAGGAATGTATCGGCAGCCGTGCGGAATTGGCTGAGCGAGCAGGAGACCCCAAGGCGGCAGAGGTTGAGTTGCACAGACCTTATATCGATGAGGTTACCTTCACCTGTCCGGACTGCGGAAAGACTATGCACCGTGTACCGGAGGTTGTGGACTGCTGGTTTGACTCAGGAGCCATGCCTTTTGCACAGCATCACTATCCATTTGAGAACAAGGAATTGTTCGAGCAGCAGTTCCCGGCGCAGTTTATCTCAGAGGCTGTGGACCAGACCCGTGGATGGTTCCACTCTCTTATGGCAGAGTCTACCTTGCTTTTCAACAAGGCACCTTATGAGAATGTTATTGTTTTGGGGCATGTTCAGGATGAGAACGGACAGAAAATGTCCAAGTCCAAGGGCAATGCGGTTGATCCATTTGAGGCTCTTGAGACTTATGGCGCCGATGCTATCCGCTGGTATTTCTACACTGCAAGTGCACCATGGATTCCAAAGCGTTTTTCCGGCAAACTGGTGCAGGAAGGACAGCGTAAATTTATGGGAACTCTGTGGAATACCTACGCATTCTTTGTATTGTATGCCAACATTGACGAATTTGACGCCACCAAGTACACCTTGGATTACGATAAGCTTTCCGTTATGGATAAATGGGTATTGTCCCGTCTCAACTCTGCTGTAGCAGCGGTGGATGACAACTTGGCAAATTACCGCATTCCGGAAGCGGCAAAGGCGTTAGAGTCCTTTGTGGACGATTTGAGCAACTGGTATGTACGCCGCAGCCGTGAGCGTTTCTGGGCAAAGGGTATGGAGCAGGATAAGATTAACGCTTACATGACTCTGTACACCGCACTTGTCACTATCAGCAAGGCAGCAGCGCCTATGATTCCGTTTATGACAGAGGATATTTACCAGAATCTGGTGAGAAGCAGCGATGCAAGTGCACCGGAGAGTATCCATTTGTGCGACTTCCCTGTGGTAGAGGAGAAGTACATCGACAAGGAGCTGGAGGCTAATATGGCTGAGCTTTTGAAGATTGTTGTGATGGGGCGTGCATGTCGTAATGCGGCAAACATCAAGAATCGTCAGCCAATCGGACAGATGTACATCAAGGCAGAAAAGGCTTTGCCGGAGTATTTTGTTGAGATTATTGCAGACGAGTTGAATGTGAAGAAAGCTGATTTTACTGAGGATGTATCGTCCTTCACCACATACACCTTCAAGCCACAGCTTCGTACTGTGGGACCAAAGTATGGCAAATTCCTAAAGGGAATCCAGGAGGCACTGGCAAGCATCGATGGCAATAAGGCAATGGCTGAATTGAAGGCAAATGGGGCGATCAAACTTGCGGAAGTGGATGAGAGCGTTGAACTCACAGAGGAAGATTTGCTTATCACCATGACTCAGATGGAGGGATATATCACAGAGAGTGACCAGGATGTGACTGTGGTACTGGATACCAATTTGACAGAGGAACTCCTTGAGGAAGGTTTTGTGAGAGAATTGGTAAGTAAGATTCAGACTATGCGTAAAGAGGCTGGCTTTGAGGTTATGGATCAAATTGCCGTGACCTACCAGGGAAGTGATAAGGTGGCAGGCATCTTTGAGAGAAATGGAGATGCCATCAGCAAGGAAGTTTTAGCAGTATCTGTAAGCGCATCTGCCGAAGGCGAATATGTAAAGGAATGGAATATCAATGGAGAAAAGGTTTCTCTTGGTGTTACAAAACAATAGACGACAGAGACTTAGAAAAGATAGAAGGGAGTATCTTATGAAAGCACAGTCATTTGATAAAAAAGAGTTTAAGAAACAGATTAAGGAAAATGTTAAGAACCTATATCGCAAGGAGTTTGAGGAGGCCAGCAACCAGGAGGTTTACCAAGCAGTTGCTCTGGCCATTAAGGACGAAGTGATTGACAACTGGCTGGCGACCCAGAAAACCATGGAAAAGAAGGATCCAAAGACGGTTTACTATATGTCCATGGAGTTTCTTATGGGTAGAGCTTTGGGCAACAACATGATTAATCTTTGCACCTATGACAAGGTGAAAGAATGCCTGGACGAATTGGGATTCAATATGAATGCCATTGAGGATGAGGAGCCGGATCCTGCATTGGGAAACGGTGGTTTGGGTCGTTTGGCAGCATGTTTTATGGAGTCCTTGTCAACGTTGGGCTATCCTGCTTACGGATGTGGTATCCGCTATCGTTACGGAATGTTTAAGCAGAAGATTGAAGACGGTTATCAGAAGGAGGTGCCGGACAATTGGCTGAAAAATGGATACCCGTTTGAAATCAAGCGCCCTGAGTATACCCACGAGGTTCGCTTCGGCGGTTATGTGCGAAGCGAGATGGGGGAGGATGGCAGAACAAGATTTATCCATGAGGGATACAGTTCCGTCATCGCTGTGCCTTATGACATGCCAATCGTAGGATACGACAACAATATGGTAAATACCCTGATGATTTGGGATGCTGAACCAAAGGAGGTATTCAGCCTGGATTCCTTTGATAAGGGCGAGTACAACAAGGCGGTACAGGAAGAAAATTTGGCCCGCAACCTTGTTGAGGTATTGTATCCCAACGACAATCATATTTATGGTAAAGAACTGCGCTTGAAGCAGCAATATTTCTTTGTGTCTGCCAGCCTGCAGAGAATTCTTTGCCGCTATAAGAAGCATCATGATGATATCACAAAGCTGTACGAGAAAGTGGCAATTCAGATGAACGATACCCACCCGACCTTGGCGGTGGCAGAGTTGATGCGACTTTTGCTGGATGAGGAAGGCCTTACCTGGGATGAGGCATGGGAAGTGACAACAAAGACCTGTGCTTACACAAACCACACCATTATGTCGGAAGCTCTGGAGAAGTGGCCAATCGAGATTTTCTCCCGCCTTTTGCCTAGAGTTTACCAGATTGTGGAGGAGATTAATCGCCGCTTTGAGATGGAGATTCGCGAGCGCTTCCCTGGGGATGAGGGCAAGGTTGCCCGTATGGGAATCATCCGTGACGGTCAGGTGAAGATGGCACACCTTGCCATTGCGGCAGGCTATTCTGTCAATGGTGTGGCAAGACTTCACACAGAGATTTTGAAGAATCAGTCCTTGAAGGACTTCTACGATTTGTATCCGGAGAAGTTTAACAACAAGACAAACGGTATCACCCAGAGACGATTCCTGTTACACGGCAACCAGCTTTTGGCTGCTTGGGTGACAGAGCACATCGGAAAAGAGTGGATTACGGATTTGTCTCAGATGAAGAAGTTGGAACTTTACGCTGAGGATGTCAAGGCACAGCACGAGTTTATGAACATCAAGTATCAGAACAAGTTACGTCTGGCAGAATACATCAAGGAGCATAACGGAATTGAGGTTGACCCTCGGTCTATCTTTGACGTACAGGTAAAGCGTCTTCACGAGTACAAGCGTCAGCTTTTGAATATTTTACATGTGATGTATCTGTACAACCAGATCAAAGAGCATCCGGAGATGGAATTCTATCCAAGAACTTTTATCTTTGGCGCAAAGGCTGCAGCAGGATACAAGAATGCCAAGCTTACCATTAAGCTGATTAATAATGTGGCTTCTGTGATTAACAATGACAGAAGCATTGATGGCAAGATCAAAGTGGTATTTATCGAGGACTACAAAGTGTCCAACGCAGAATGGATTTTTGCAGCGGCAGATGTGTCTGAGCAGATTTCCACCGCCAGCAAGGAGGCATCCGGAACCGGCAATATGAAGTTTATGCTAAATGGTGCTGTGACCATCGGAACGATGGATGGTGCCAACGTGGAAATGGTGGAAGAGATGGGTGAAGAGAATGCCTTTATCTTCGGTATGAGTGCGGATGAGGTGATTGCTCACGAGAACAACAGGGATTATAATCCTATGGATATCTTCAACAACGATATGGATATTCGCAAGGTTTTGACTCAACTTGTAAACGGATTCTATAGTGCAAATGATCCGGAACTGTTCCGTGATTTGTATAACTCATTGTTGAATACCCAGTGCACACAGTATGCGGACACCTACTTTGTGCTGGCTGATTTCCGCTCCTATGCAGATGCTCAAAGACGTGTGATGGAAGCCTATATGGATGAAGCAGGCTGGGCGAAAAAAGCCATCTTGAATGTGGCAAACGTGGGTAAGTTCTCATCTGATAGAACCATTCAAGAGTATGTGGATGACATCTGGAAGTTGGATAAGATTACAGTAAATAAATAAAAGAGAAAGATTTTTGATTATGGAAAACAAAGTAAGCTATTTTTTTAAAGCGCTGGTGCCAACCATTTTTATTCTGGTGTTGCAGACGTTTTTGTCTATGGCTATGGGATTTCTTCTGATTTGCAAGAAGGCATATGATTACGAGAGCGGCGGATATTTTGATTTTATGAAGGATTGTATGAACGCCATGCTCTCAGCAGATTTTAATCTGGCGGTGCTTCTGACCTATGCGGTAATTGCATTGATGCTGTTAGGCGTATGGTTCAAAAAGGAATTTGGCCGGGAGGAAAAAGGCAGATGGAAGCTTTCCGCCATTACAAATAAGCCATTGCATTTTGGGGCCGGGGTGGTCGCCATTGCCTTTGGTGCACAATATCTTTGCATGTATGCCATGAACTTCCTTGCTATGTTATTCCCCCAGTGGCTGGCCAATTACGAAAAGGTGATGGAATCCATTGGACTGACAGAGGAGGTAACATTGCCACTGGTACTTTACGTGGTGATTCTGGGCCCTATTTGCGAGGAAATTGCTTACCGTGGATTGACCATGGGATTTGCCAAGCGATTTGCACCTTTCTGGGTTGCCAATGTGATTCAGGCGGTACTCTTCGCCGGACTTCATTTGAATCCGCTACAGAGTTTTTACACCTTCTTTATAGGACTTATGTTGGGCTACTTTGTTCACAAATCGGGAAGCCTTATGACAGGTATTGTGCTTCATATAGCATTTAATGCTGCCGGGGCGCTGGGCGATTCGTTGATTGTCTCCGGCAATAATCAGATGCAGGCCTTTGCCATTCTCTTCGGAGCTATGGTTGCCACCTACTTCGGCATTATTCTCCTCAAGAGAGCCATTAGGGACTGTCCCTAATGGCATCTTCAAATGTGATTCTACCCATGGGGTTAACAATGATAATAAATGTTCCGATAACTATTTCACAGCGTTAATTGCGCAATGAATTGACTGTGAGAGAATACCAGGGACGGCGTGTTTTTAGGAGAGGATTTCCAAAAATATGCCGTCTTTTTTGTTCTAGGAAAGGGATTTCGTGAATGAAGTAGGTGAATAGAACAAAGGGAGGAACGTTATGATTATTCAATCACAAGATATTTCAATGCAGGGGAAGAGGAGCTATAAACAGAATGCAACAGTCACATTTCAACAGACCGGGAAACCATTAGGCCAGAATGGTTTGCACAACTTGGCTGCCGGTGTATCAGGAAATGGAAATTTTCTGGGAACGCTAAACTATTATTTAGACGCATCCGGGAAACTTGTATCTGAGGATATGCCCAGTGATAGTGGCGTAAAAAGAGATACTAAGACAGAGGGTATTTCCGGTGTGGGTGAAGATTCCATGCTAAGTTCAGCAAGAATTCAATTCGAGACGTTAAACTACCTTCTTCACATATTTTTTATGAAAGGGAAAAGGGATTTTCGAGATGAACTACAAAATGTCCTTGAATCCAAAACCACACTTCTGGAAGGGGTTGGACCAAGCTGGCAGGTGGTAAGTTCGGAACAGTTGTATACATACGGAGAAACGGAAACCACCACATTTTCTACCCAAGGTAAAGTGGTGACAGCAGACGGGCGAGAAATTGATTTTGGAATTGAGGTTGGTATGAGTCGAAGCTTTTATCAGGAGGTGTATCAAAAAAGTGTGGGTCTGTCTCCTGTCATGTGTGATCCTTTGGTGATAAATCTGGATGGTGATGTGGCAAATGTATCTGACCAGAAGTTCTTCTTCGACCTGGATTGCGACGGCGAAGAAGATGAAATCTCTATGCTAGGTGAAGGCAGTGGCTTTTTGGCGTTGGACATCAATGGAGATGGAAAAATCAATGATGGTTCCGAATTGTTTGGGACAAAATCCGGTAATGGGTTCTATGATTTGTCTCAATACGATTTGGACGGGAACGGTTGGATTGACGAAGCTGATGAAATATTTGAGCGTCTTCAGATTTGGGTGCCTTCGGAAGATGGAACCGGCACCTGTTATAAACTGAAAGAAGAGGGTGTAGGAGCCATTTGCCTGCAAAATGTTTCCACGGAGTTCTCTCTGCGAGGCCAGGAGCAACAGTTAAATGGTGCCATTCGTTGTAGCGGAATTTTTCTTATGGAATCCGGAGAGGTTGGTACGATTCAACACGTAGACCTTGCTATGTAGGTGTGGCCTGAACCATGATTGAGCCATTAGGGACAGTCCCTAATGGCTCAATTTACTTTTTGGTTGCATTTTCTTTTGACCTGATGTATCATTTATGAATCAACATCAATTGTTGGACATTCTCGTTCAACGAACATCCCCATACTATTTTGACAAATGATTTATAAGGAGGACATGCCTATGCCAAGAAAGGCACGAAGAAAAAGTGCAACAGGAGTTTATCACATTATTTTACGTGGAATTAACAAACAAATTATTTTCGAAGATTCAGACGATTTTCGGACTTTTATCAGTGTACTTGAGCATTACAGGAAGAAATGCGATTTTGGCTTGTATGCATACTGCCTGATGAGTAATCACATCCACTTACTGATTCGAGAGAATAAGATGGACATTGGAGATGTGATGAAAAAAATTGAAGTGACTTTTGTAAAATGGTACAATGAAAAATATCAGCGAATTGGACATTTGTTTCAGGAGAGATATAAGAGCGAACCAGTGGAAACGGAGAGGTATTTTCTAACGGTATTTCGCTATATTCATCAAAATCCAAAGCGTGCGGGTCTGGAGAAAGAGATTGGAGAAACATATCTCTGGAGCAGTTATCGGGAGTATGAGGATGAAGTGGCAATTCTTACGGATGTAGAAGATATGATGTCGTACTTTGATAGCCGAGAGGAACTTCTTGATTTTGTAAATCGCGATACTCGTGATATGTGTATGGAGGATTATACTCCTCGGACATTGTCGGATGAGGAGTCGTTAAAGGTCATCGCACAAATGACAGGCTGTGTTTCGCTATCAGATTTTCAACATTTAGATATAGAAGATAGAGATTCCGCCCTACAGCGACTACTGGACATAGGCTTTTCTGTCAGACAATTAAGTCGCCTGACCGGGATATCTAGACAAAAATTATGCAGTATTAGGAGCCATTAGGGACTGTCCCTAATGGCTCAAGAAGAGGAGAAGTGACGTGGCATTTGCACATTTGCACACCCATACGGAGTATAGTTTGCTGGATGGGTCAAACAAGATAAAAGAATATGTTGCCCGTGTGAAAGAACTGGGAATGAATGCGGCGGCCATCACTGATCATGGCGTGATGTACGGTGTTATTGATTTCTATAAGGAATGCCACAAGCAGGGAATTCGGCCTATTTTGGGGTGTGAGGTGTATGTGGCACCGGGCTCAAGATTTGACCGGGAGACCAGCCACGGGGAGGACCGTTATTACCACCTGGTGCTGTTGGCGGAGAACAACCAGGGATATCAGAATCTGATGAAGTTGGTTTCTATTGGATTTGTGGACGGATATTATTACAAGCCTCGTATTGATATGGAAGTTTTGCAAAAATATCACAAGGGATTAATTGCACTGTCTGCCTGCCTGGCAGGAGAAGTGCCCCGCTATTTGCAGCGTGGTATGTATGAGGAGGCAAAGGAGATTGCCCTTCATTTTCAAGATATTTTTGGCCCGGATAATTATTTCCTGGAATTGCAGAATCACGGCATTGAGGCCCAGGAGTATGTGAATCAGGAGTTGGTTCGCATGAGCAAGGAGACGGGGATTGAGCTTGTGTGTACCAACGATATCCATTATACCTATGCTGAGGATGCCCAGCCTCATGATGTGCTTCTCTGTATTCAGACAGGGAAAAAGCTTGCCGATGAGGATCGTATGCGTTACGAGGGCGGGCAGTATTATGTAAAGTCCGAAGAGGAAATGAGGGATTTGTTCCCCTATGCTCCCCAAGCCTTGGAGAATACTCAGAAGATTGCAGACCGTTGTAACGTGACCATTGAGTTTGGCGTCACCAAGTTGCCTCACTACCAGGTGCCGGAGGGATACGATTCCTGGACGTATCTGAACAAGCTTTGCTACGACGGCTTGCAGGAGCGATATGGGGACGAAGCAGAGCAGCTAAAGCCCAGATTGGAGTACGAACTTAACACCATCCGCAAGATGGGGTATGTGGATTATTTCCTGATTGTGTGGGATTTTATCAATTACGCCAGAACCCACGACATTCCTGTGGGGCCGGGACGAGGCAGTGCGGCGGGAAGTCTGGTGTCCTACACCACAGGCATCACCAATATTGATCCTATCCGCTACAACCTTCTTTTTGAGCGTTTCCTTAACCCGGAGCGTGTGTCCATGCCGGATATTGATATTGACTTCTGCTTCAATCGCCGTGGAGAAGTTATTGATTATGTGGTGGATAAATACGGCAAAGATTGCGTGACCCAGATTGTCACCTTTGGAACACTGAAGGCTAAGGGGGTTATTCGAGACGTGGGCCGTGTTTTGGATTTGCCTTATAACTACGTGGATTCCATTGCCAAGGCAGTGCCGGATGAACTGAATATTACCTTAGAGGCGGCACTGCAGATGAGCCCTGACTTGCGAAAAATGTATGAGGATGACCCGGAGGTGAAAAAGCTCATTGACACGGCACAGCGTTTGGAAGGTCTGCCCAGACATACGGGAATGCACGCAGCCGGGGTGGTAATTTCCCAGAAGCCAATGGACGAATATGTGCCCCTTTCCCGAGGCGGAGACGGCACCATCACCACGCAGTTTGTCATGACCACCATTGAGGAACTTGGCCTTTTGAAAATGGACTTCTTGGGTCTGCGAACCCTGACGGTGATTGACGATGCAGTGAAACTGGTAAAAGAGAATCACAGCGTTTCTCTGAATATGGACGCCATTGACTACAATGATAAAGGCGTTTTGGATTTGATCAGTTCCGGTAAGACTGAGGGCATTTTCCAGTTGGAGAGCGCCGGAATGAAGAGCTTTATGAAGGAATTAAAGCCGGAGAGTCTGGAGGATATTATCGCGGGGATTTCCCTGTACCGTCCGGGCCCTATGGACTTTATACCTGCATACATCAAGGGTAAAAATGACAAGGAGTCCATCACTTACGACTGCCCGCAACTGGAGCCGATTCTTGCTCCGACTTACGGCTGTATCGTATACCAGGAGCAGGTTATGCAGATTGTGCGGGATCTGGCAGGATACTCCATGGGACGAAGCGATTTGGTGCGTCGTGCCATGTCAAAGAAGAAGACAGACGTGATGGCCAAGGAGCGTCAGAATTTTGTCTACGGTAACCCGGAAGAAGGGGTGGCCGGATGCGTAGCCAATGGCATTGATGAACAGGTGGCCAACAAGATTTACGACGATATGACGGATTTTGCCAAGTATGCCTTTAATAAATCACATGCCGCAGCCTATGCAGTGGTGGCTTATCAGACTGCATACTTGAAGCATTATTATCCGGTGGAATTTATGGCAGCCTTGATGACCTCCGTGCTGGATAACTCCGGCAAAGTTGCTGAGTATATCATGGTGTGCCGTGATATGGGAATCGCTGTTCTACCTCCTGATATTAACCAGGGACAGGGCAAGTTTGCCGTGTCGGAGGGACAGATTCGCTATGGTATGTATGCCATTAAGAGTATCGGTCGACCTGTTGTGGATTTCATTTTGCAGGAGCGCAGGGAACGGGGCTTCTATAAGACCTTGGAGGATTTTCTCACCAGAGCCAACGGCCGGGAAATCAACAAGCGCGCCGTGGAAAATCTCATCAAAGCGGGAGCCATGGATAGTTTGGACGGCAACCGCCGTCAGATGTGTATTGTGTATCCATCCATTATGGACAATGTAAACAGTGAGAAGAAAAAGTCCATGGCAGGACAGATGACGCTGTTTGATATCGCTACCGAAGATGTGAAGGAATCCTTTGAGATTAAGATGCCCAAGGTAGATGAATTTGACAAGGAAGAACTGCTGGCACAGGAAAAGGAAGTGCTGGGAGTCTACATCAGCGGCCATCCTCTGGAAGGCTATCTGTCTGTGATTGAGAAGAATGTAACTGCGTATTCCAAGGAATTTGCATTGGATGATGAGACTGGGAAATCTGCTGTACCGGACGGGAAAATGGTGATTTGCGGCGGTATGATTGTGGACAAGACCATCAAGTATACCAAGAACAATCAGATGATGGCGTTTCTTACACTGGAGGATTTGTTTGGCACCATCGAGGTAATCGTATTCCCCAGAGACTATGAGAAGTATCGGCAATACATTGAGCAGGATGCCAAGGTACTGATTCGAGGTCGGGCCCAGGTGGAGGAGGAAAAGGATGCCAAATTGATTTGCTCTGAGATTCATGGATTTGATGAGACCAAAAAGGAAATGTGGATACAGTTTCCCACCAAGGAGGACTTTGAACAGAGGCAGCAGGAACTCTTCGATGCCATTTCTGATATGGATGGGGAGGATAGTGTGGTCATCTATATTGCATCCCCAAAAGCTATGAAACGATTGCCTGACAATTGGAACATTGTCGTCAATGACCAAACAGTACGAAAGTTACAAGACATATTTGGCGACAAAAATGTGAAAGTTGTAGAAAAGAATATTGAATTTCAAGACAAAAGATATTAGAATAGTAGACGAGTGAATGTGATTAGTTAGAGGAGGAAGTTTCGATGGCAAAGGAAGTACAGACAATCGGAGTTTTGACAAGTGGTGGAGATGCTCCAGGAATGAATGCAGCCATCCGTGCAGTTGTTCGTCAGGCAATTGCCAGAGGGAAAAAGGTGAAAGGAATCAAGCGTGGATACGCAGGATTGCTTCAGGAGGAGATTATAGATATGGATGCACACAGCGTTTCGGAGATTATCCAGCGCGGTGGTACGATTCTTCAGACAGCCAGATGTTTGGAGTTTGTGGAACCCGAGGTGCAGAAGAAGGGTGCAGAGATTTGTAAGAAGCATGGCATTGATGGCTTGGTAGTTATCGGCGGAGACGGTTCTTTCAAGGGTGCACAGAAGTTGGCTAACCTTGGCATTAACACCATTGGTTTGCCGGGAACCATTGACTTGGATATTGCATGTACAGAGTACACCATCGGTTTTGATACAGCGGTGAATACAGCTATGGAAGCTATTGACAAGGTTCGTGATACGTCCACATCTCATGAGCGTTGCTCCATTATCGAGGTAATGGGCCGCGGTGCCGGATACATAGCACTTTGGTGTGGTATCGCTAACGGTGCTGAGGATGTGTTGCTTCCGGAGAGATACAATTATGATGAGCAGGCATTGGTAAATCACATTATTGAGGGCAAGCGCAAGGGCAAGCAGCATCACATTATTGTCAATGCAGAGGGTATTGGACATTCCGCATCTATGGCAAAGCGAATTGAGGCGGCTACCGGTATTGAGACAAGAGCTACTATTTTAGGTCACATGCAGCGTGGCGGAAGCCCTACCTGTAAAGACCGTGTCTATGCCTCAACCATGGGAGCTATGGCAGTAGATTTGTTGTGTCAGGGAGCCACAAATCGTGTAGTTGGATATCGCCACGGAGAATTCGTTGATTTCGATATCAATGAGGCACTGGCTATGACCAAGGGTATTGATGAATACCAGTACGAGATTTGTAATTCCTTGAATGTTTCATAAACGGAAGAGATGAATGTGACAATGGCGCCCTGATAAGAGCGCCATTTTTATGCGCGTCAGACAGAGATAGGGAAGAGTATGATAACAAGCACAAGCAATAAACAGGTAAAGCACATTGTGCAATTACAAAAAAAGGCAAAGCTTCGGAATCAGGAAAATGTTTTTGTGGTGGAAGGGCCTAAGATGGTGTCAGAGACCCCGCCGGAGTTGCTGCAGGAGCTTTATGTTTCGGAGTCTTTAGGTGATAAGTGGCAGGGTCCCAAGGGGGAGATGGTATCCGATGCTGTGATGAAGGTTATGTCAGATACCACTACACCCCAAGGAGTGCTGGCTGTGGTGCAAAAGCCCCACTATCATTTGACACAACTGTTGCAATCACCGGCTCATCTTCTCTTGGTGGAGGGAGTGCAGGATCCCGGAAATCTTGGCACTATGTTTCGCACCGGGGAAGGTGCAGGGGTGACGGGCATTGTGATGCACAAGACCACAGTGGACTTGTTCCATCCCAAGACAGTACGTTCTACTATGGGAAGTATTTACCGGGTGCCTTTTATCATTGCTGAGGATTGGAAGAAAACTATCTCAGAGATTTCCCACGCAGGGGTGACACTTTATGCGGCACACTTGGGGGGGACTAAGATGTATGATACCTTTGACTACACCGGGAGTTGTGGATTTTTTGTGGGAAATGAGGGAAATGGACTCACAGAGGCTACATCAGCCATGGCAGATGAATTGCTTCGCATTCCCATGGAGGGAAGACTGGAATCTCTCAATGCGGCTATGGCAGCAGGAATTCTTATGTATGAGGCAAATCGGCAGAGAAGGAAAGAATTTGGAGGATATTAGGATTGCGCATTTGGTTCAAACAATGGAAGGATAGCAAGATGCTGCGGGATTTTGTGGTGGAGGATAACTCGGATGAGACCAGAACCCATAAGGTATTTGGGGCTTTGGAGCAGGCCTGCTACGATATGGATTTGGCAAGACCCTTGTGGTTGGATGTGACCATTCGGGATTTTAAACAGCACGCCAAAGCCAGATTCACAAGAGATTGTTTTATGGAAGAAGTACCGTTTGACTATTTAGAAATAGAAGTATTGGAAGAAGACTAGAAGGATTAGATAACAGGGGGATTAACAGATGGAGAATCAAATCATGTTGGACGAGTCTGTAGAGTCATGGAACACAGCCATGCTGATGTACAACTCGGCATTGAAGGAGATGGGAACAAAGCTTGAGATTTTAAATGATGAATTTCAGCATGTACACCAGTACAACCCCATCGAGTATGTGAAAAAGAGACTGAAGTCTCCGGAGAGTATTGTAAAGAAATTAAAGAGATATGGGTACGAAACATCCATTCCCAATATGATGGAGTACTGCAATGATATTGCAGGCATTCGGATTGTGTGCTCTTTTACCTCAGATATTTACCGCTTAGCAGATATGATCGGCCGTCAGAATGATATTACGGTAATTTCCGTGAAGGATTACATAAAGAATCCCAAGGCCAGCGGATACAAGAGTTATCACATGATTGTGTCCATTCCGATTTTTCTTTCGGATCGAGTGGCTGAGACCAAGGTGGAGATTCAGATTCGAACCATCGCCATGGATTTCTGGGCCAGCCTGGAACACAAGATTTATTATAAATTCGAGGGAAATGCTCCTGAATATATCAGCCATGATTTGCAGGAGTGCTCTAAGATTGTGTCTGAGTTGGACGAAAAGATGCTATCTTTGAATGAAGCTATTTTGGAGGCAAAGAGAGAACAGGAGAATTGATGAGCGAGAGTCGGGGAGCATTCCTCGACTCTTTTTGTATTTTGTTGTTTTTTGAATACAAAATACCCTTGAAGATTGTTTTTGGGAATGATAGAATAAGATTGTACTTAAATAAATACAATAGTTAAGATGGGCGGGGCGCTTATGAACGAGATTACGTTGATGGCATTGGCCAAAATCAATATCGGTTTGGATGTGACAGGGCGACGGGATGACGGATATCATCTGGTTCGCATGATTATGCAGACCATAGGTCTTCACGATGTGGTTACCGTGTCAAAGCATGGGGAGAACGGTATCCATATGACCACCAATGACGCGTCTTTGCCGGTAGATGAGGACAACCTCTGTGTGAAGGCTGCCAAATTGTTGGCAGATGAGTTTCACATTACAGAGGGAATAGGCATTCATCTGGAAAAGAATATTCCCGTGGCGGCAGGTATGGCCGGGGGAAGTACGGACGCCGCAGCGGTGCTACAGGGCGTGAATGGGATTTTCCAGTTAGGACTTTCCACAGAGCAGTTGATGGAGCGAGCTGTTCATATTGGCGCAGATGTGCCATATTGTCTTATGGGCGGCACTGCGCTGGCGGAAGGTATAGGAGAGAAACTGACACCATTACCCAAGATGATGGACTATCCGGTTCTCATTGCAAAGCCACCAATCGGTGTTTCCACCAAATATGTCTATGAGCAATTGGATGCACTGGTTCATCCACCTCATCCTGATATTGACGCTATGATTGAGGGCATTCGGCAGCAGGATTTGCATGAATTGGCAAGTCATATGGGTAACATATTAGAGAGTGTCACCGTGGAGAAATATCCGGTGATTGAACAGATAAAGCAAGAGATGACAGAGCACGGTGCGGTAATTTCCATGATGAGCGGTAGCGGGCCCACCGTCTTTGGATTTTTTGAAAATGATGCTTCCCTGCGGGAGGCAAAAGCGGTTCTGGAGGCGTCGGGTCTTGCGGAACGAGTGGAGGCCACCACCATTGTGGGTCGCTGATGAATTTGAAACAGACAGGAGAGAAACAATGAGTGAAGATTTGCAACTGGATATGAATTCTTACCTACCACTTCGAGATGTGGTGTTCAATACCTTGCGCAATGCCATTTTAAGAGGCGATATGAAGCCGGGAGAACGTCTCATGGAAATGCATCTGGCTAACAAGTTGGGGGTGAGTCGTACCCCGGTGCGAGAGGCCATTCGTATGTTGGAGCAGGAGGGGCTGGCTGTAACCATCCCGAGAAAAGGTGCTCAGGTGGCCAAGATGACAGAGAAGGATCTGCAGGATGTGTTGGAAATACGTGATTCTCTGGACGAGTTAGCGGTAAGTATGGCTTGTGAACGCATGACAGAAGAGCAGTTGAAAGAGTTAAAGAGCGCCATGAAGGATTTTGAACTGGCTACCAAGGGGCGGAACGTGCGCAAAATCTGCGAGGCGGACGAGGCATTTCACAATGTGATTTACAAGATGGCAGATAATCCGAAGCTGGAAACTATTGTGAACAATCTTCGGGAGCAGATGTATCGATATCGCTATGAATATATCAAGGGTAATAGTATTTACAGTCAGCTGGTGCAGGAGCATGCCGCCATCATTGAGGGCTTTGAACGCAAGGATGCGGAATATGTGAAAAAGATAATGCACACCCATCTGGAAAATCAGATTGAGGCAGTTCGGCGGGTGATTCAGGGGCAAGAATAATCCAAATCAAATAGAAGCATACTAAGAGACAGGTGATACGCCTGTCTCTTTTATTATATTGGGAAGATGGTGGCGGAAAGGAGCTGTTATGGGATATGAATTTTCCGGGAATTTAAGGGAGGACGAGGCGGCCATGGTGGCCCTTTTTACAAACTGTGCAGATATTAAGAAAAAGGAGATGAAGATTGGGAAAAACAAGGGAATCTCCTGCTTTCTCATATACGTTGAGGTGACTTTGTCTTCTGTTATGCTTCGCACCACGGCTCTCGGGAATTTTCTGGCAAGACTTTCAGAAATGCCGGAGGAGCAGATTCCGGAAATCCTTTGGGAGAATGGTATGGGTCTTTCGGACGTGATGCTCTACGAGACAGCGGAGGAGGCGGGGGATGGCTTGCTGACGGGGGATGCCATTTTGTTGGTGGACGGCTTCCCTATGGCAATGAAAATTCCCGACAAGGGATATCCCGGGGAGACCATCAAGGATACGGACACGGAAAAGGTGCTGAAGGGCTCCAATGAGGGATTTAATGAAAATGTCAAAATGAACACAGCCCTGATGCGAAAGCGTTTGCGCTCTCTGGACTTTAAGGTGGAAGAGATGATTCTGGGACGGCGGACCCGGACCCTTGTTAACATTGCATATATGGATGGAATTGTAAAACCGGAGCTGATTGCCCGGGTGAAGGAGCGGCTGGATAGTTTTGAAATTGACGGGATTTTGGACGGGGGAATGACGGAGCAGTTGACAGAGGACACCTGGCTTTCCCCCTTTCCCCAGATACAATCCACCTTGCGTCCGGATAGGGCAGTGATGGAGGTGCTGGACGGTAAGGTGGTGGTGCTTTGCAATAATTCCCCCGCAGCTCTCATTATGCCCACAGATTATAACTCATTTATTCAGACTACAGACGATTACTATCAGCGGCCCTGGATTGCTTCCTTTGCCCGGCTGATTCGCTATGTGGCATCTTTTTTTGCCATGAGCCTGCCGGGACTGTATCTTGCAGTGACAAATTTTCAGACAGGGATTTTGCCCACCACGCTGCTACTATCTTTTGCGGCTGCCAGACAGGGCGTTCCTTTTCCGGCTGTGGTGGAGGTGATTCTTATGGAATTGTCCTTTGAATTGTTGCGGGAAGCGGGGGTGCGGCTGCCCGGAGCTATGGGAAATACCATTGGTATTGTGGGGGGCTTGATTATCGGACAGGCGGCGGTGGAGGCCAATATTGTCAGTCCCATCGTGGTGATTGTGGTGGCCTTTACGGCGCTGTGTTCCTTCTGCATTCCCAATGAGGAGTTTGCAGGTGCTTTTCGACTCTTAAAGTTTTTTATCATCGCCCTCAGTGCCTGGCTTGGATTTTTCGGCTTTCTTTGGGCAATGCTTGCTATCCTGACCCATCTGGCCCTGCTGAAAAGTTATGGGCATCCCTATCTGATTCCCTTTGTAGGTATCAAGGGAGATAGGCAGGAGCGTCGAAAGGATTCTGTGGTGCGCTTTCCCCTGCGCAGCCTGATTTATCGTTCCATCCATGCAAAAGATACCCAGAAGCGAAAATTTCGAGGAAAGGAAAAAGCGTGGGATGAATAATGGGAAAATTTCCTTGCGCCAAATGAAGCGTTTGCTGTTTTTTGATATTCTTGGCCTGGGACTGGTTGCTGCACCGGATTTTTTGGCGGGGACGGCGGGCACTGCAGGCATCGCGGCTCTTTTGGTGGGAGGGATTCTGTTCGCAGGATATCTATGGCTTTTGGTGCCGGTGATGAAAAGTGGAAAGAAGGGGAGTCGGTGGCTGTTTGGAATCTACGGATTCTATCTCCTTTTGGCCAGTGGATTTGGGCTGTTTTTGCTGGGAGATTTAATTAAAAGATTTCTTCTGCCGGATAAACCCTTCTGGCTTTTACTTGTTTTGTTGTTGCTCCTGGTATTGTACGGGAAAAATGGAGGACTTGAGGGCAGGGCAAGAGTCTATGAGGTACTGTTTTGGCCATTGGTGGGACTGTTGGTATTTTTGTTTGTGCTGGGGCTTCCGGGCACGGAACCACAGAATTTATGGCCCATTGAGGCGGATGGATGGGGCTTCGGCAAGGGATGCTATATGGGATTCTTACTGTGTTCTGTGGCACAAATCGCTTTTTTTCTTCCGGTTTATATGGAGGATGGTGTCACCCCGGGGCAACTTCGTCGGGGAGCCACCGGAGCAATTTTTCTGGGACTGTTATTTTTGGGAGCCATCTATGAACTGCTACTGGGCTCTTTTGGAACAGATGCCCTATCCCACGCCAGAACTCCTATTATGATTTACACCAGTAACATTGTGGTGCCGGGAGGATTTCTTCGGCGGCAGGAGGCTTTGATTGCCGGTGTCTGTTTTGTGGCTCTGATGGCATTTGTAGGGAGCGGGTTTTCCTATGGCACCCTGTGCTTGAAGGAGATTAAGGATAGCAAGTGGATGACACCGGTGGCGGTGGCAGTGCTGTTTTTTACGGCACAATGGGAATACAACTACAGCACATTGTCGGGAGGTGTGGGGCGATTGCTTCTCTGGATTTCCCCGGTGGCACTATGTTTGCCTTTTCTTTTGGCCATTGGGAAAAAAGCGAGAAAGCCCGTGGCTTTGGTGCTGTTGTGTGGCTTGTTTCTTGCTACAACGGGATGCTCTGTAAAAGAGCTGGAAAATCGTAGTTTTCCAATGGTAATCTCCCTTTCGAAAGGGAAGGAGGGGTGTGAACTGCGTTATCAATATATGGATTTATCCCGGGTGTCTGATAAGGAGAAGTCGAGACAGGGGAATAATCAATTGTCGGTGGAGGCGTCCTCTGTGTCAGCAGCCCTCTATGAGATGGATATGAAAAGTGGCAAAGTTCTGGATTTAAATCATCTAAAAGTTCTTCTCCTTGAGGAAAGTTTGCTGGAACAGCCGAAATTGATGCAGGAACTGGTGGAGAAGGGGAACGGAGGTATTGAACTTCCGGGGAATATGTTGGTGTTTGTGGCGGAGGACAACAGCAAAATCGAAAAATTACAGGAGAGCATGGATGATGACCTGGGAAGCTATCTGGAGGAACTCATGGAGGGGAATCCCAACTATAAAAATTCCGGTGGCACTGCCTTTAAAAATCTTATCTGTGACTGGTACAACAGAAACGGCAACACCATTTTGCCTAAGCTTGGCATTCAGGATGATATGCCGGTGGTGAAGGGATACTACCTGTTGCAGACAGGCAGACTGGGGGAGGACTATCGCATCTGTGAAATCTCAGAGGAGGATGGTCTCATTGCTAACCTTTGTGACGGGGAAGCCAACGCTTTAGACATTGTGGTAGACGAAGGGCGTATTCATATGGAAAACGTAAAAGTCTCCTATGAATACAGTCGCTCCAACGCCTATCTTTTGTGCCACATCAATATCTCCGGAGATATTGTAACATCAGAGAGTACCGTCACCGATGAAACCCTCTGCAAACTCCGGGCAAAAAGTTTCTTCGTAGGCGGCATTCAAAATCTTTGGTCCAATGCAGATGTGGACCTGACCAATAGCTACTACCACCTCCAATGCCACGACAGAGATCTGTGGGAAAAGTACCAAGACGACTATCCGGCGTACTGTGACGATCTACAACTGGACATCACCACAAATTTCCACTTCGTTGAATAAGTTTTTCCGTCCCTACCATACTGATAGTAAGAAAGGCAGCCGCCCCTCACCGCATTTTATAGCGGCTTCCCACAGCCTTAAAGGGCGTGGGAAGCTACGGGTGGGCGGGAGCGGTGAGGGGCGGCTTGCCGAAACGAAGTGAAAAGTAATTGGAGGATGAGAGATGATACATAATAGAAGATTGTGGATGGTGATAGGAGCCTTGAGTGTGACTGCATTTGCTGTGCTGTGGGGACAGGGAAATCACTTACAGGAAAGTTATGCCGGTGAGGTGGTGCGGTTCCACGTGTTGGCCAACAGTGACAGTGAGGCGGATCAGGAGTTGAAGCTGCAAGTGCGCAATCAGGTGGGCACTTATGTGGGCGACCTTCTTCAGGGAGTGGAGAGTAAGGATGAGACTTTGGAGGTGATTTCTGCACATTTGCCGCAGATTGAGGAAGTGGCAAAGGAGGAAATTGTAAAGCAGGGGAAAGATTATGACGTGAGTGCAAAGATTGAGCAGGTGGATTTTCCGGTGAAAGCTTACGGCCCATATCATATGCCGGCAGGAGTGTATACTTCCTTGCAGGTTCGGATAGGCCGGGCCAAGGGTAAGAATTGGTGGTGCGTCATGTATCCCAATATGTGCTTTGCCGGGAATACCTATGAGGTGGTGGAAGGTAAAGAAAAGAAGCAGATGTATCAGGTCTTTACCGTGTATGAGTATAAGAAATTGATTGAGAGCCCGGATAAGGAAATCCATTTTAAATATTTCACAAAGCTGGAAGATAAGTTATACTAAGAGAACAATCACGAAAGAGAGGCTTTGCAATGAGTAATGCAGTTACCATAGAAATGACAACCACCCAGGTGGTGGATGACCAGCGGGATGTGAGTGTGCAGACATATGCAGGCCGTTGCGATATTAAGAATGATGTGGCAATCCTTCAATATGTGGAAGAAAATCAGGGGCAGAAGTCCTTGGTGAAGTTGGAATTGAGACCGGATGGTTGCCTTATGGAGATGAGCGGTGCCATGCAGCGGACCATGGATTTTATTCCCGGAAAGAGAACACGGACCAAGCTGATGCTTCCAGTGGGAGAGTTGGAGTTTGGTGTACATACAAACAGTTATAGATTGGATGTGATTGGCCAAGACACAAAGCATATGCAGGTGGTATTGAAATATTACCTGTATAGTGGGGAGGATAAAATTGCTGAGAACCAGTTGGAGATTTGTGTGAAGGTGAAGTAGATCTGCAAAAAAACGGACAACCTCAAAAGGTTGTCCGTTTCTGGTATACAAACAAAAAATAGCATTACTTGCTTGCGTTTAATTCCTTCTGCTTTCTCAAAGCCCAGGCGCGCAAGCCTTTTTTCTTCTTGCCGGCGTTAGGGTCTTCAGTCTTGCCGTGCAATCCGCGAACACTGGTGATATATAATCCGCTAACTCTGGCCTTGACTTCCTTCTTTACAGGAATTTCATCAAAGATGGTTGCGTCACAAATAAGCGACATAACCTTAGGACCAACCTTAGCCTTAACGATAGGCACCTTAGACATGCGAGCGTAGAAAGGTGTCTGTGCAATCACAGCTTCCGGAAGGCCGGAATCCTTCATCTTCATACGCTTCTTGTCAATAATTAGCATGGAAACATTCTGGGCGGTTGCCTCAACCTGCTCGTCTTGCTCGG
>JAQXIY010000077.1 GCA_029008035.1 Lachnospiraceae bacterium | reverse complement strand
CTGTGACTGAATTGCTGACGCCCCCACATATAAGCTTCCAAATCCGTTAGCCATAGTAATTCCTCCTAAAACTCACTCTGGAAGCCTCGAATATTCCTATTGGGATGTGTCAAAGCTGCCTCCGCCTAATAAATCACCGGTATTGTATGCGCTTTTATTGTAATTCGCCGTCTCCGGTGCCTGCTTCAGGCTCTTAAACAATGTCAAGTCAAATTCCACCATCTCTAATGCCTGTTGTAATAAGATACTGTTCTGCTGGTTGGCGAATTGCAATTGGGATGCAATCTCCACCAACCGGTCTCTGGCCTCTGTCAATGCCTGCTGTTCCTTGGGTTGAGCACCCAACTGCTCAATCACCTTGGTGACTGTCATCTGTTCCCCATCATGACCCAAAACAACTGCCATATCCTTGAGAATATTAGTTCTCCTGGTTTCCAGACTCTTCAAGCGATTGCTGATCTCTTCCTCCCGGGCGGTGATGCCTTCCAGCTCATCCACCTTCCCACGGATAATCGCTTCCCGCTTATCATCCGACAAATCCACCAGTTCCTGATAGGTGTCGGTCTCTGTCTGTAGATCAATAAGCAATTCTTCTACTAAACTAGCCACAGTATCTCTCCTTACAGTCCCATGGTATACTTGTCAAGCAATTTGCTTGCAAAATCTTCGGTATCTACCTGATAATTATTTGACTCAAGCTTTGTTTTCATTTCAGCAACCCTATCTTCCCTGATATCCGAAGCTTCTGCGACTGCCTTTTTTGCGATCTGATAGTCACGACCAAAAGATGAAATCTGTACTTCGTCCCTACCCATGCTTGCCTTATTGGTAGGCTTAGCACCGGTGGTCTTATTCGTCTTATAGAGTTGTGCTACCTGATTATATGCTTCAATACGCATAATGGCACTCTCCTTTCTTCCTTGAAAAATGAAGCCTTTTTGCTTTTACACAATAAATATCGGACTTTTGAAGGAAAACATTACACCTTAAATTCAATTTCTACATAAAAAATGTTGTAGAACCATAGCAACCGCTTCCGTTGGGCACGCTCTCGCTGCCCCCTTCTCGTAGCGGTACTAAATTCGCAATAGAATTGCTCATTAAGTACCGACGGTCGGGGAAGCACCCCACGGAATCGATGTTATGGTCCTACAACCTATTGTTTCGTTGTTATAACTTAATTTGTTGTTCCTTTACAGGTCCAAACAAAACACCTCACAGCAGCCGCCTTGACAGATTACTCCTCGGTGATTTCCTCATTTGAATTAGAAGATACATACTTGTCAAGCTGTTGTGACACTGCCAACACCTGGTCCAAAATATCCTTGGTGTTATCCGCATCCTCCAGATTCTGATTACTGAGATCTTCTGCTTGTGTGGAGGATGCAGTAACTTCCTCTGTGGTTGCAGAAAGATGGGTGATGCTGTCAACAATCTCATTGTTTGCTTCAGACAAGTTGGAAAGCATACTGTCAATCTCTTCGATATTCTCTGTGAGTTCATTTACATTGGCATTCATGGCCTCGAAGCTCTCAACTGCCTTATTTATCAATTCATCCTGCTGGCTGGTGGCCTCTACAGACTGGGCAACAGCACCTACGGCCTGCTCTGCATTCTGAGATAATTCATCCAAAATCGTCGCTATGTTCTCTGTCTCTGTACGGGTCTTCTCAGCCAATTCGCGAATTTCGTCTGCCACAACGGCAAATCCACGGCCTGCCTCTCCGGCACGAGCACTCTCAATAGATGCGTTCAATGCCAACAAGTTTGTCTGGCTGGAAATAGCAAAGATGGTATCAGCGATTCCCTTAACTGCGTGAGCCTTCTCCTGCAACGCCTGCATGGTCTCAGCCACATTGGCATTCGTATCGGAGATGGTCTGAGACTGGCTCTTAATGTCATTCATAATAGAGAGGCTGGCGTCATTTAACTCCTTGGACTTCTCAGCAACTCCTACCATTCTCTCAGAACGCTCAATGGTGCTTTCAATGGAGTCTTGAATATTCTGGGTCATCATGGTCTGATGTTGGATGTTCTCCGCTGTAGACTGAGTACTGTCGGATATATCACGAACCGCCCCGGTTACCACATTGGTGGATTCATTTAATTGTCTCATGATATCCATGGCCCCCTGAGTTCCCTTACGAACCTCACCGGCAACATAGATAACATCTCTCATCATTTCTTCTTGATGTTCTTTTTCTGCTTCAATGCTTCCCAGCATATGTCTCTGGAACATCTTTCCATTTCTCTCAACAAGGCAGACGATTGTCAAATAGAAAATAATGATAATGGTACACGATGCGATATCTATCAATTCAACTGAACTTCCAAATATAAACTTTGAGCAGGTCGTGATGACTTGCATAATGTCCATAGAGATTGTAGCAATCAGTATCGTCTTTGTATCATAGTACAAGACAAACACAGCAAGCGGTGCAGCAACAGCAAATCGCACATAATAGCTATCAAAAGCATATGTCACCATGAAGCCTATGGTCAGGAGACCTGCCAAAACAATATACCTCACATGCCTAACAGTCTTTATACTTCGGTTACATAGATGAATCGCAACGGTAAATCCAATGGATATAACCAGAACTGCCGCTGTAAATCCCATGGTGCGATATCCTCTGGCTGCAGCGATTCCCACAACGAACATATCACCTACCGCAAAAATAATAAATGCAATTTGCGCCAGCCAGTTTACCCTTTTTGTCTGCTCGTCCTTATTTGCATACAAGAATTGTCTCTCCTCCATAGTTCAAAACCCTCTCCTCTTCATATTGTAGTCTACTCAGACGCAACCTTCTCCATATCCGTTGCAATTGCGTTAATCTCCTCTAACAGACCATTCATATCATCCAGAGCGCCCATGGTGCTATCGCTCAATGACAATGCCGTGTCCGTGGATGCTGCCACCTGTTGTCCCGTGGCAGACAAGTCTGTAATGCTGTTCATTATCACGCCGTTAGCTGCGATAATACCCTCCACAGATGTATTCACCTGTCTCACACCCTCGTAAAGAGCGTCTGTATCTGTCTTGATGTCAACAAGCTTATCTCCCGTCTCAGCAATTAATTCGTTCTGCTTCTCCGCATATTCTGCCGATCTGGTCATGCTGGATGATGCAGATTCCGCATCCAATGTCAGCTTGGCGATAATTTCTCCGATCTTCTCTGTTGCAACTCTGGTATCTTCTGCCAAACTGCGAATCTCATCCGCAACAACAGCAAATCCCTTGCCGGCTTCTCCCGCACGGGCAGCCTCAATGGATGCATTCAGCGCAAGTAAGTTGGTTTGACTGGAGATGCCCAGAATGGTCTCTGTAATGGCCTCCACATCCTTAATACTCTCATTGAGCTGTGTTGTAGTCTCTCTGGTCTCAGTATTGATCTTAACCACTTCCATAGCCTGAGCTTTTAGTCTCTCAATGAGTTGTACTCCCTGTTCAACCGTAGCATTGGTATTCTCAGATATCTCACCCATATGTTGTGCCTGCTCGCCAACTTTCTGGATACCGCTCTGAATGTCAGAGGTCTGTTCTGTCTGCCGAATGATAGCCTCTGCATTCACCCTGGTACTCTCTGCAATCTCGGACACCGCATTATGGCTGTCGTCCATTGATACATTCAAGGACTCTGAAACTTCCTTTGCCTGTATGAACTTGTTGGTCAAATCCTCTGCCAAACGTACGATACTATTGGATGTGCGGCTCTGAGCTTCCGCCTTCTCCTTGGCGATATTAACATTCTCCTTGGTATTAGCCAGTTGCAGGCTGGAAATCATAGGAGCCAATATACAAACTGCCACAACAATCACATAAGAAATCATAGCCTCTTTCAAATCTGTCATTCCTCTGGCAACACAGGATATATTGTATATCAAGGTGAGAACCAACGCAGCTCCGCTCCCCGCCAGTGTAAATGCCTTATCCTGAAACAGCATGACGAGAATAGCGATAGGGAACACGTAAATGTACATATAAGAATCTATGGTCGCAAACAAAATAGAGATAAACAATATCAGTATGGATGTACCGCAAATATGACGGTACTTCTGTTCATACTGCATCTTCTTTATCACTGCCAGATTCACAATAATATCAATCAAACCAAATACGATTTGAAATAATAGGATGGATCTGTGTCCCGACAAAAATTGCAATGTGGCAAATGCAACAGCAATCGCCGCCACCGTCACATTAATCTTGCATGCCAATCTATTTATCTTGGATAATTGTATCTTTTCCAGTTCCATTATGTCTCCTCCGTATTACCAAAGCCATTTTTTGATATTATACAACATTTTTTTCCAAAAAGTACACACATTTTGTTAATAGATTGCTAATTTCCACATCTTTCTATTTTCGTTGAAAATCCCCTGTTTTACTGATACAATGGAGAAGTAGTAATAAATTAAATTAAGAGGGGTTTTACAAATGAAGACTGGACAGGTGAAAGGTGTAAACAACAGACGAGATCAACAGATTCTCGAGAAGACACAGATGATTTTTATTATGGCCACATTAATCAACACAGCGCTTCTGATTGTGTCCCTGCTGGGAGTGGACAAGAGCGGTATGTGGTTACAATTGATTACATGTGTCATAGGATATATCGCATTGGCAGTCATTTATGTGAAGCAGCGAGGCACTTTTTGGGGAATGTACAACTGTTTGTATGTGCTCCTGTTTATTTATATCTTAGGGTTCTGGACCACCAACAACACCTATGTCTATGCTTTAATGTATCCCATCGCTATGACCGTTATCTTTATTATGGATTCCACCTTGGGTATGCGAGGTATTGTTGCCGCCATTACTGTCAATATTATATACGTGGTAATTCACTTCATCCGATGTGGTCTGGGAGATTGGCAACAGACCATTTCCCAGTTGATTCTGGCCATCGTGGCCTGCGTCATTTCCGGCATCACTATCATGACTCTGGACAAGCACAACCGGGAAAATATCGACGACTTGCAGGACACTGCCGCCGCCAACCTGGAGACTTCCAACAAGGTGGTGGGCGCCTCCAACAATATTTCTACCCAGCTTGACGATGCCCAGGATTTGATATCAAGCCTGACCTCTAGCATTGATTTGAACAACGATTCCATGAGTGAAATCGCAGATAGCATGCGACAGACTGCGGAGGCCATAGAGCATCAGACCGCCATGACCAGTGAGATTCAGGATAATCTTCAGAATGCAGAAAACCTGGCCAACCACATGCAGGAGTCGTCTACTCATACTATGGAGGTTGTGGGCGAAGGAACCGCCCTGTTAAACGAACTCAAGGTTCAATCTCAAAAGACCGGCGAAATCAACGAGACTACCCGTCAGACCACCAACGAGTTGAACGAACGAATCAAAGAAGTTGCCAATATCATCACTACCATCACAAATATTTCCGACGACACCACCCTGTTGTCGCTGAATGCTTCCATTGAGGCTGCTCGTGCAGGAGAGGCCGGAAAGGGATTTGCCGTTGTGGCTGATGAGATTCGTAAGCTTTCCGAGGAGACACGTAATTCTGCCGCACAGATTGCAGATATCATTAACAAACTGGTAGAAGATGTGGAAAATGCCTCTAAGAATATGGAACTTTCCGCCAAATCTGCCGAACAGCAGAGCGAGATGATTGAGACCACCAGCGAGAAATTTGATGTAGTATATGCGGAAGTGAAATCTTTGGCCAATGACGTAGATGGCATTACCGCAGAAGTAAATGGCATTGTCAAGGCCAACACCATGATAATGGACAGCATCACCAATCTCTCTGCTACAAGTGAGGAAATTTCCTCCGTATCCGACAGCAGTCTGGAGATTGCCAACAGCAGTAAGGCCTATATGGAACAGATGAATGCGGTTCTCAATGATATCCACAATGTGTCTAATGACATGAAGATCTTGGCTTCTCCGAGAGTTGAAGAGTAAGAATTCATCAAGATAGATATTGAATTTTTCTGGAATATTTAGTAATTTATTATAGGAAAATATCTTATATAATAATAAAAGGAGTTACAAATGATTTCTTGGAACAATTTAGATCAGTTGGAAGCTTACAAGAAGCTTTCCCATCTCAATAACGAAGTTCATCTCCAAGATGAGATGAGTGGCGCAAACGGAGCCACACGTGTACAGAAATATTCTGTACCTATGTCAAGCGGCCTGACATATAATTTTGCTGCAAAGCAGGTAAATGACACCGTTCTTGACACATTGGCATCTCTTGCCCAGGAGGCACAGCTCACAGACAAGTTTGCTGCCCTGTACAATGGCGAAGTAATTAACACCGGTGAAAATCGTCTGGTTCTTCATCAGTTAACCCGTGGTCAGTTGGGGGATGCAGTCATAGCCGACGATGTTGACAAGAGAGCTTTCTATGTTGAGCAACAAGATAAGATTGCAGACTTTGCAAACAAAGTACACAACGGAGAGATTGTCAATGCTGCCGGAGAGAAGTTTACTACCGTAGTTCAGATTGGTATCGGTGGTAGTGACTTGGGTCCTCGTGCTATGTATCTGGCATTGGAGAACTGGGCAAAGAAGAATGGCACATTTAAGATGGAGGCAAAGTTCATCAGTAATGTAGATCCTGATGATGCTGCCAGCGTGTTGAATTCCATCGATGTTGCTCATTCTATCTTTATCTTGGTTTCTAAGTCCGGTACTACCTTAGAGACTTTGACCAATGAATCTTTCGTAAAGGATGCCCTGAAGAATGCAGGTCTTGATGCTTCCAAGCATATGATTGCCGTTACCAGCGAGACCTCTCCACTGGCACAGAGCGATGATTATCTGGCTGCTTTCTTCATGGATGATTATATTGGTGGTCGTTACTCTTCCACCTCGGCCGTTGGCGGTGCTGTTTTATCTCTGGCATTTGGCCCTGATGTGTTTGCCCGCTTCTTGCAGGGTGCTGCAGATGAAGATAAGAAGGCCACTAACGCCAACCTTATGGAGAATCCTGCTATGTTGGATGCCTTGATTGGCGTTTACGAGCGCAATGTTTTAGGTTATGAGTCCACAGCCGTTCTTCCATACTCTCAGGCATTAAGCCGTTTTCCTGCTCATTTACAGCAGCTTGATATGGAATCAAACGGTAAGAGCGTGAACCGCTTTGGCGAACCTGTAAACTACGTGACCGGACCTGTTATCTTCGGAGAGCCGGGAACCAATGGTCAGCATTCTTTCTACCAATTACTGCATCAGGGAACCAACATTATCCCATTGCAGTTTATCGGCTTTAAGAACAGTCAGCTTGGTACGGATGTGAATATTCAAGGAAGCACCAGTCAGCAGAAGCTTTGCGCAAATGTGGCAGCACAGATTGTAGCTTTCGCTTGTGGCAAAGAAGACGAAAACAAAAACAAGAACTTCCAGGGTGGTCGTCCATCCAGTATCATTATTGGTGAGCAGCTTACACCAGAAGCTTTGGGTGCGTTGCTTGCTCACTTCGAGAACAAGGTTATGTTCCAGGGATTCGTTTGGAATGTGAACAGCTTCGACCAGGAAGGCGTCCAGCTTGGTAAGACCCTTGCCAAGAAAGTTCTGGCACACGAGACTGACGGCGCTTTGGAAATGTACAGCAACCTGCTTAATATCTAATATCTTTTTTGTATATAATAAAAAGGAAGAGGGCGTTCACTCTCTTCCTTTTCATTTATGATTTTGAGGTTTTCATTTATGTTTCGGATAAACCCAATGGGTGCGGAAGACGAAGTGCGCTTCCAGAGAATTTTATCGGCCTTTGCCGACGACCACAAAATAAAAGAAATGAAGCGGTACATTCAGCATGGAACCATTTCCACCTATGAGCACTGTGAAAGTGTGGCCCGCATATGCTATATCATCAACAAACATTTCGGAGAGAAAGCTGATATGGACTCCCTGGTGCGGACTGCTTTTCTCCATGATTTTTATCTTTATGACTGGCATGAGAAGAAACTGAAAAATAAAATTCACGGCTTTACCCATCCGGGTATCGCCGCGAAAAATGCCGAAAAATATTTTAAGATTACATCGAAAGAGAAACGTGCCATCGAGAGCCATATGTGGCCGCTGATCCCCCACAAAATCCCAACCTCAAGGGAAGCATGGATTCTGTGTATGGCCGACAAATACGTTGCCTCCATCGAAACTGCAATGATGCGAAAGTAATCAATTTTCTATCGTAAAGATATTTTTTACTTTGCCTTCTTCTCATCACCCATCTGACGAATCACGCGACTCGCCTTATATCCGTCTATATATTGGACAACACACTTGTCACTTCATCTTCTGTCATAGGCTTCAATAAATACCCTGATGCATATACCTGAAATGCTTCCAGAGCAAATTCTCTGGAGCTGCTCACAAAGATAATCTTGCACTTGGGTTGAATTCTCTTGAGCTCCATTGCCAGAGAAATACCATCTGCATCGTCCATTAAAATATCCAAAAAGGCTACATCCACCTGTTCTTCGCATATGTAGGAAATAAAATCATTCACCGATTGAAACGCATGTAACTCATCTATCATTTCAACATTCTGAAGAACCGTGGCTTCAATTTCCAAGCACAGTGCATCATCATCAATCAAAACCGCTCTCATGATATTATTAATTCTCCCTTGTCACCTTTAGGTTACCTCGTGTTTCACATACTTGCATCTTATCATATTGTATATTGCGACGCCAATCCTTTTATAAACATTTATGCACCGGTTTTCTTTTTTTGGCGCCCTGCAATCAGAGGCAGCATAATCCGGTCTGGGATAATCCGGGAAAATCCTGAGCCCAGGCGGACAAAAATCCCCGGTACTATAACTGTCTGTCTCCGTTTCATACCCCGAAGCGCTTCCTCAACACACTGTGTCGGGGAAATACCTCTCAAAGCAAATTCCACATCTGCATTTGCATTGAACTCTGTGTCCACAGGTCCCGGGCACAAGGCGCACACATAAACATCGCTGTTCTCCATTCGCAGTTCCTCTGCTATTCCTTTGGTCAGACTCACCACGTAAGATTTTGTGGCATAATACGCCGCCATATATGGGCCACCAGGCAATAAGCCTGCCGAAGATGCCACATTTAAAATTGTCCCTCTTCCTCTTTTTTTCATATCTATAAGCATCTGTTTGCAAAGAATATGCATAGCCGTCACGTTAACGCGAATCATATTCACTTCCTTGGACAAGTCTGTCTTGGCAAAATTTCCGCAAGTCCCAAACCCCGCATTGTTGATAAAGATATCTATTTTCTCATCCATCAAAAGATTGCAGACACGATAGCATTCCTCCTCGTCGGATAAATCCGCCACCTCCACACGGCAGTCCGTGTCCAGCGTCTGTGCCATTGCATCCAGTCTGTCTTTTCGTCTGGCCGTCAAAATCAGGCGATATCCTTTTTTCGCGTACGCCTTTGCAAATTCCATGCCGATTCCGGAGCTTGCACCTGTAATCCAAACTGTCTTTTTCTGTATTGCCATTGATTCCCTCTTTTCATTTACCTATTTTTTTGTGATACTATTATACAATCTCTTTTGTTTAAATTGCAAAACTGTTTTTTTCATACTATAATATAGTTTAGCAAATATTTACAAAGGAGATCTTCGTTATGAAAAACAACAAAGCGTTACTGAAGTTGGCAAGACCAATGATAGGATTTTTTCTAGCGGTTCTTGTCTTTGAGATTATTTTATTTGAGCTGTTGGCAAACGGCATCTTGGGGCCATTTGTTGCAATCATCATTCAGATTGTAGGAACAGTCGGAATCTTTGCATTATTGACGTCCTTTATGCTCTCTTTGGTGAAGCCCCTCTTATCCGCACTACATACCAGTCAAGACGGCGAAGGAAGGTCTCAGAAAGACTTGGAGAACTACGATAAGATTGCGCAGCGGGACGACGAGTTGGGACAGATGGTACGTCAGATTAAGAATCGCGCCACCAGTTTTACTAACATGATTGTACAGATTCAGGACGCTACTCGGGAACTGGCTGAAGTATCTGCAAGTTTTCAGGAGATTTCCTCCACTATGGATACTTCCCTGACTGACACGGAGCAGGCGGTATCCGTTATCATTGGAAATACCCAGTCGCAAGCCGGTGCCACTGTGGATATGAAGGAAAAAATCGACGCCATCAGCCAAGCGATTGATAAGATAGTAGACAATGTAACCGCCTTGAATCAATCTGCCGACAAAGTTCGCGAGTGCAACGATTCCGCAGAGCAGATTATTCGCGACCTGATTGCTAATAGCGAAGAGAGCGGTGTTGCCATTGAGCAGGTACGGGAGCAGACAGAACTCACCAATCAGTCTACACAGCAGATTCGAACTGCCACAGAAATCATCGCAGACATCTCCGCACAGACCAACCTGCTGGCATTAAACGCCAGTATTGAGGCTGCCCGGGCCGGAGAGGCCGGCAAGGGATTTGCAGTTGTGGCTGACGAAATCCGTGCACTGGCTGACCAGTCTAAGACTTCTACAGAACAGATTAACAGTGTTGTAAGTGAACTTTTGGAAAATGCCAATGTAAGTGTTGAGATCACCCAGAAGGTCACCGATTCCTTTACAAGACAGAATGAAAAGATTGGCGAGACGAAGCAGATTTTCGCCGAACTTAACAGCGAAATTTCTCACGTGACACAATCTATCTCCGATATTGATGCTGAAATTATTGGTCTCGGCAACCATAAGGATCGCATTGAGGAGACTATTTCACAGTTGGCACAATCCGCAGAGGAGAATGCTCAGAATGCTCAGATTACTGAGTCCAATATGGAAAACTTCAAGCAGATTGCCGATGATAATCAAAGCGAGACACAGCGCATTATTGCCGTTTCACAGAGATTGGTAGATTATGCCAAGGTTGTGGAAGAAAAGGAAAATGCCCTGAAAGAAAAAGCCGGCAATATTTAAATAAGGACATAATGAACGAAATGATGATTTTTTTGGAAATACTGGGAACCATTGCTTTCTCCGTCTCCGGAGCCATTGAAGCAATGAAGAAGAAAATGGACTTGCTGGGTGTATTAGTGTTGGGACTTGTAACCGCCATCGGTGGTGGTGTCCTGCGAGATGTTATCATCGGGGAATTTCCCATTGGCGCATTTCGGAATCCCCGAAACGCCATTATTGCACTAATCACTGCACTGGTTGCTTTTCTTCTGGGTGCCCTGTTTTCCAAGAAAAACACAAGCACCCACAACCAACTATGGAATCAGATTTTACAGCTATCTGATGCCGTTGGTCTGGGTGCTTTTACTGTTTTGGGTATTCAAAGTGTGCAGGAGAGGACAGAATATCACAGTCTCGCCCTGCTGCTGTTTGTGGGCGTCATCACCGGTGTGGGCGGTGGTTTGTTGCGGGATATCTTTGCGGGTAACGTACCATACATCTTCCGCAAACACGTCTATGCCACAGCTTCCATTGCAGGCGCCGTCTGTTTCTTATGCCTGCAACAGATTGTGAGCACCAGATTGGCATCCCTGACCAGCCTGTTGTTAGTAGTAATTCTACGGCTGTTAGCCGCCAAATTCCAGTGGAATCTCCCAAGGGTTACACTACACGAAGACTAAAAGTTGCTACCATTCCAACCCCAATCATTGACTCCGTGATACGTCACATACACCTTATCTCCCGGGATCCCCAGTTCCTGGGACAAAATATCACAAATCGCCCCTGTCATGCGATCATATGCATCTGAGGTGGCATTGCCAAAGAGACTCACAGACACATATGCCCCGTTGTCTAATTTCTTTCCCCCCATATACAAATCATAGTTATCATCAAAGCCAACCATGAGATACGTCTCTGTTTTGTTCAAGAGACTTACCGCCTGTCCCAGCTTCGTCTTTATGCGTTCCTTTTTGTCCTGTGAAACCGGCATCGTAATCTTTGAATCAATAAATGGCATTATCCTTCCCTCCTTCTATTCACTCTTTCCAAACACCATATCCAAATAGTTTGCATATCGTTTCCAGTATATTGTATCACTAAATTCTGAGAGTTTCTCCCCCACGGTTCTGTAATACCACTCCTGTATCTTCTCATCCTTTTGATGAAAGGCCTGCCACATGGCACTTCCCTTTTCTCTATGGGTGATAACCGTCTGTTTCATATTGGACAATTTATCTCCCAGACAAATCATCTTGGCCTCTCTGGGTGCATCCTGCAAGCTCTCTAAAAATCGCTCCTTGCGAATCCGCCAGGATTCTTCTGCCGGTATATGTCGCATCTTATCTTCACTCTCATGGGCAACAAGGGTAGCCACGCGACTTCCAAACTCTGCGGCAATATCTTCGATGGTGTACTTGGTGTCCTCCACCACGTCGTGAAGGGCTGCTGCCGCTATGGTCTTGGCATCATCCGTCAGCCCTGCCACAATGGTGGCCACCTCCACCGGATGAATGATATATGGTATCCCAGTCCCCTTACGAAAGCCTCCCTTGTGGGCATCCGCGGCAAATTGCAGTGCCCGTTCTATCAGGTGTAAGTCATCTTCTGTCCAGTGACGAGTTTGGATGTTCTCACCTTTGAATAGAGTCTTTCCATAATCATCCGCCACAAAGTAGGGGAATTCTCTGGTGAGGCCTGCTTTCATTAGGCCATCCGTGTAATGTTGGTTGCCACTTAGCGGCAGAGTACCCTCATCATCGTCCCGCAAATCAAAGTATCGGCAGCACACATCTTCCTTCCCGCAGTTAAGCAGGCAATCCTCACAGTGTACCATCAACTTATCAATCACGGCATTGCATGCCCTGCAATATCCTCTGCCTTCCTCATCCACTGTCACAGTGTGGGAAAGCGCTTCATAAACATAGGTCTTTTCTCTGACAACCTTCTCCATATAGCCTCCTGATGTTAAGGGTTTCGCAGGAACTCTCTCAAATGATATAACTATATTGTATTTTCCCAAATAAGGAATGTCAAATACTATGACAGATAATAAGGGAATTTTCTAAAGACATAGATTTTCTGTCCGAAACGTGTTATGATGGGTTTGTGGATATATGATTGATTGAATGTGCAAAGGAGCACCTGATATGAAGGGGCTCCTTTTCTTTTTTCAGATGCATAATGTCTGATCGTTCTACTTGGGAGGTAAGTGATGATAACACTGAATGATTACTTATACAATGGAGACACCATTTTTCGTATTCTTCAAAAATACAGCACAGATTTGCGGTCAACTGCGAAAAAATCAGGGAATGAAATAGATATACTGCACGCCAATTTTCTTATGCAGATGACAGAGTTGTTGGCCCACAACGAATTTTTGACTGCACAGTCCAATAAAATTCGCGAATTCTATATGTATATGGTACGGGAGTATCCTTTCTTGGCATTTACCTTTAAAGGCCGTATAAAATCTCTGATACGGGCAGAAGAAAAATTTAACGGGAATATTGTGGAATATATTTATGACTATTATCAAAAAAACCAAACCTATCCCGCAACTTCCGAGATCAAAGACCATCTATCCAGGTTCAGGGACCTGATTGCTTATAGGATTATTATTTCTGCACCGGACTGCCATCTGGAAAAGCAGGAGTCAAAGTGGGACAAAGAATTGCAGTATCTGTATGAAATTGCCAATGTCTTGCCCGGTTTTCTGGAGGAACGAGGATTCACTGCAGAAATTTCGGCAGGTGAATATGAGAGTGATTCCGTTCTTTTGCAGGAATCGGTGAGACCATATTATAAAGACTACATTAGAAAGCCCAATGAGTACGGTTACCAGTCCCTGCATATTACTCTGTTTGATAACAGCGCAAGGTGCTATACCGAGGTTCAGCTCCGCACAAAGGAAATGGATGACTGCGCTGAAATCGGCCCGGCAAATCATTTGGGGTACGAAAAACGTCAGGAGATAAACAGGCTACGACGTGATGCAATCCCTGTGGGCGAGTGCGTTTACTTTGACGATGCCTATGTGCGGGGCGAAATGCTGCAGAGCCTGGAACTTAATGCAGTTAATGTAAATATGTTTGCAGCCGCAGATAATAGTCTAATCAATGATGGCTGTGGTTTATACAGAGGTAGATTAATTCTGCCCTTTGAGCACCTATCCAGATTTCAGAACGACTCTGTGTTATAGATGTTGGCGAAATGAACAAAATGTCGTTTGATTACATCCATAGCCATATCTTCCTTCTCCGGCTGTCTGTCAACCATATGAATCATCATAGAAACCGGTGCCAGATATTCCAGCGCAAGGATTTCCGGGTCACCCTCTCTCAGAGTGCCCTGCTGCATCATTTCTGAAAAAATCTTTGCGTACATCATCATCAGCCCTGTAATCGTATGCTTTGTGGTAAGTTCTGCAATTCTCTCGTTTCGAAACTGTTCCATGGCAAAAATCTTACGAAATTTTATAATCATGGGATCATGCATGGTGAAATTTATCTGTTGCAGACTCATTTCAATCAGTTTATCCATAGATTCCGGGACATAGTCCAACTTGTCCGCCGATCCAAAATTATCCTCATATCGGTCTTCTCCGATGGAAATCACCGCGTCCAGAATTGCCTCTTTTCCCTTGAAATGTCGATATAGAGATGGCCCTTTCATCCCGATGGATTCAGCAATCTCATCCACACCCACGCCGTCGTATCCCTTTTCCGAAAAAAGGTCTATTACCGTCTCCAAAATTCTTTCCTTGGTTGTCTTCTTATCCATATATATCACCCCTTTTAATAGCAAACGACCGTTTGCCTTATTATAGCTAACGGTCGTTTTTCTGTCAAATATCATATGCCAAATTTTTTCAGGTCTACTTTACCATCTATCACTTTTACGCCTTCTGCCTCTAGTAATTTCGCCTGGGCATCTTCCCCGCCAAAAGCAAAGGCGGCCGCCAACTCTCCCTTGGCATTCACCACCCGAAAGCAGGGGATATGCGCCGGATCAGGATTCTTATGTAGTGCATTACCCACTGCCCGGGCCATCTTTTTATCTCCGGCCATCTCTGCCACTTGACCATAGGTAGCCACATGCCCTGACGGGATACGTTTAACCGCCTCATAAATTCTCTTGGTGGGACTGTCTGTCACCAAATCATAGCTCTCAGCAATCATTCTCTTCACATCATCGTCCGGTATGGTTCCGTCAAGCATACGGTATTCCAATGCTCCTTCTCTTGCCTTCATATGGGCTCCTTGCATATGCAATATCTATTTCTAGAAATCATATTTTATTACAGCACAGTTTTCTACACCAAAAGCAGAATATTCCTCATTGGTCATCTCATAAAAGTAGGACTGCACTACTCTGGAAATTCCATTGTGTGCCACAAGAATATATGTCTTATCCGATGCCACAATTTCATCCAACAGGTTGTAGATTCTCTGGGCAAGATGTAACATAGATTCTCCCCCGTCATATCGGGTAACAAACTGTCCTTTTGCCTCCTTAAACTCTTCGCCATCTCTCGGCGTGGATTCAAATCTTCCAAAGTTCTGCTCTTTCAGGCGCATCTCTTCTCTTGCCGGTATGCCAGTCACCTCAGATATATGTATGGCGGTATCTCTTGCCCGAATCAATGGAGAGTACAATATCTCATCTGCCTTAATCCCCTGTTCCACTATCTTTTTCCCTGTTGCAACAGCCTGTTCATGTCCCAACTCGGTGAGCGCAATATCCGTGGCTCCGCATATTTTATTTTCCACATTCCATATGGTTTGTCCGTGTCGGACAAAGTAAACACATCCCATAATACTCTCCTATTCCGCGTAGTCTTATCTTTCCACTCACAGTCTATTCTATAACTAATTTTGCTCATTGCAAGATTTATGTGTATAATAAAGCAAAAAGAATTAGGGGGAATCCTTCATGGGACGTAAATCTACCAAAGAAAATAAAAACATATACCAGCTTAGCCGGGAAGCCGTTGAACTAACCAGAGAAGCCGCTGCCCAACAGATGACATTTATCTCATCCGACCGTATTGAGAAGATTGAGAACGAAAAGTCTTACCCTCATCCGGATGAAATCCTGGCCATGGCAGACTGCTATAAAAATCCTTCTCTGTGCAATTACTATTGCTCCCACGAGTGTCCTATCGGACAGGAGTACATTCCGGAAGTCACCGCAAAGGATCTCTCTGTGATAACCCTTGAGATGCTTTCAACCTTGAATACCCTTTCAAAAGAACGAGATAAACTGATTGACATCGCCGCAGATGGCAAGGTCACCGAGGATGAAATCCCGGACTTTATGCGCATCAAGGATAAATTAGAGGATATGTCCTTGTCCATCGAGTCTCTGAAACTCTGGGTGGAAAATACCATTGCTTCCGGAGAAATTGATGGCGGGCTACTGGAGAAATAATTACCAATCTGTCTCCCTGTCTATATATCATTCTTCTCCATTGTCTCTCTGTTCCGATATTCGTGCTTTTCATAATATCCCATAAGCCGCCCTTCTCCATCCCGAAGGGCCACCATATAAACATCCTTGTTCTGCTTCTCATTGTGGTAGGTATAGACAAGGTTGTTGTCTGCTGACAGAGAGAACCAATCCACCACTTTCTGAATCTTCTCACCGGATGCCTGGTTATGGCAGTTCAGAAGATTCTGTCCCACCAGGGCACTTCCCCCTCTTTTCGCATAGTTTTTTACTGCTGCCGGATTCATATAGATAATCTCATGGTCCAGGTTGCAAATCACTACGGACGCTCTGTCCTGGTCGATGATACTCTTAAAGTAACCATACATTGCTTCTTCCATTTTGACACCTCCGAATCCATTATACCATACCCATAACTATCCCAAAACATATGCCATCAATCCGTCGCTATACAAAACTAGCAATATCTACTGTTTGAGATTCGATTCAGCCATGCATCGTGATTAAATTCTTCGGCTTTTCCCTCCGGCAAAGCCTCCGTCAATTTACAATCACAGAATAAATCATCCACCGGCACTCCATACAATTTGCCCAGCAGGAGTCCCTGCGATAATGTGGGCTCTGTTTCTCCTGATTCCCATTGGTGAATCAGGGTGTCGTTTATACCCAGCAGCTTTCCCAGTTTTTCTACGGAATAGCCCATCCGTTCTCTTATTTTTACGAGATTTTTTGCAATTGTATTTTTGTTGTCTCTATCCATATTATCTTACCTCCCTTGGTATATACTCTTTCTTCGTGGCAAGGCTCTTGTATGCCGGGCGAATAATCTTATCTGTTGTGATTAATTCCTCCAATCTGTGTGCACTCCAGCCGGCAATTCTTGCAATTGCAAAAAGAGGTGTATACAGTTCTCGCGGAATGTCCAACATTTCATATACAAATCCACTGTAGAAGTCCACATTGGGACTGACTCCCTTGAAAATCTGCCGCTGTTCACCTATGAGTCTAGGCGCTATTTTTTCAATGTTATTGTAGAGAAGCATATCCTCATCTCTGCCCTTTTCACTGGCAAGTTGCTCCACAAATTTTTTAAACACCTTTTCTCTGGGATCAGAGAGGGAATACACCGCATGTCCCATTCCGTATATCAATCCCTTATGGTCAAAAGCCTCTTTATTCAATATTTTGTTCAAATAGTGAGCAATCTCCTCCTCATCGCCATAGTCATTTACATGGGCCTTGATATCATCCATCATATTCATCACCATCAGGTTAGCTCCGCCGTGTTTTTTCCCTTTCAGCGAAGACATAGCCGCTGCTATGACAGAATAGGTGTCTGAGCCCGATGACGTTACCACCCTGGTGGTAAATGTGGAATTATTTCCCCCTCCATGCTCCATATGCAGTAACAGAGCAATATCTAAAACCCTTGCCTCCAACTGGCTGTACTTCATATCCGGCCGTAAAATTCTGAGAAAATTCTCTGCAATAGACAACTCCTGTTGAGGTCTGTGAATATACATACTGCCATCCTGGACATAATGATTATATGCATGATATGCATAGACTGCCATCATAGGGAAGGTGGCAATGAGCTGCATACATTGTCTCAACACATTGGGTATTTCCAGATTATCCTTCCTCTTATCGTAGGAGCCCAGAGTCAAAATACTTCTGGTCATTGCCCCCATAATATCCTCGGAGGGTGCTTTCATAATCACATCCTTCGTAAAATAGGTTGGCAGATTCATACAAACAGAAAGATTCTCCTGGAATTTTTTTAACTGCTGCTCCGTTGGAAGTTCCCCGAACAAAAGTAAATACGCACCTTCTTCAAAGACAAATCGTTTGTCCCGGCTTCCTTCTACCAATTGGCGTATGTTATATCCCCGGTACAGCAATTCTCCTTCGCAGGGAATTTTCTCACCATCTTTATAATCAAAGGCCTTGATTTCTGAAATATTTGTAAGTCCGGCAAGTACCCCCTGACCGTTTTCATCACGAAGTCCTCTCTTAACCCCATACTCCGGATAAAGTTCTTTCTCTATACTGTCATTTTGCTTACAAATGTCTGATTGGTGTTCCACATAATCAAAGAATTCCTGCATTTGCATATCGTCTTTCCTCCTGTTGTATTTTAGTTTGCCAGCGAACTATTTGGGCAAAAATTTATTCTTCTAGTTCTCGATTAATATTTTCATTGACCTGTGCGATTACTTTTCTCAGTATCTCCAGATCCTCTTTGCTGATACCCCTCTCCATAATCTCTTTACACTGGGTATAAATCTCATTCACCTTACGAATCACCTCATTGGATTTATCCGTCAAATTAATATGTAAAATCCTGCGATCATTTTCATCTTCCGCAATTTGTATAAATCCTCCGGCACGAAGATTCTCGATTGATTTCGAGATATGCGCCTTTGATAAATGCTTCTTTTCAATAATGCCCTTTGCCGTGTCTACACTCTTCTCCTTTTGCAAAAATACCAAAATATCCAACTCTACCGGACGCAAGTCGTATTCCTGCATCAGTGGTTCCACTTTTCTGGATATGAGTTTTTTTAATTGTGCACCGGACATTACAACATCTGACGTTACCATATTTCCTCCAAATTAGTTCGCCAAGAAACAATTATGATTTTGACTAGTATAAATCCTTTTTTGACTAATGTCAATGTAAAATCTCTTTTTCTCCCCAAACCTGTAGGATTACACCGAAACCCCATATTAACTATTTACATCAGCTAGAAAAAGGATAAGATGGAAACAAAAAAGGAGTTTTTTGTTTCCACATGAGAGATCGCATTATAAGTGAATCTATTGAGAGCCTTCGAAAGGAAGGTTTGCGGTTTTCGGTAGACACCTTGGCCGAAAGACTTAATATATCAAAGAAAACCATTTATAAATATTTTCCAACCAAAGAGGCTCTGGCCTTTGCATTGTATCAAAGATATTATGCCAATATAAAAGCACAGGTTGATCAATTAATGACAATTTGTTAGAGATCATATTCTCGACTTTAGACGAAGGCCTTTCTGAGCAGGACAAAGCGTCCCTTCGTATCATTGTGAATGGTTCTTTTGAAAAACTCTGTAATGAAAAGATCGCTCCTGACAGAGTTATAGATAGGTTGGTGAATATATTATGGTTTTTGCCTTTTGATACTGTTTCTTGTACTGTCAGTCATCAGTGGTTTACTGATTGGATTGGCGTTCAGTGCAACTATTGCTAATCTCGTACCGGAAAAGGAATTAGAGGAAACTTTAAAACTGTATCGTCCGCTCCTGAACCTGTCCCTTGTTATTGTGATTGTAAATCTCGGTATGCCCTTGGATTACAGACTGATTGCCGGTGCAGGAATTTTTACTTTCGTTTATATTTTGTCCAGAGCTATCGGAAAAATTCGGGGGTTTCCTTAGTATTTACAGGAATTGCGACGACTACCCTGTCCTCCTTTGATCCATCACTTGCAACGATTAGCGGTAATTGTGATAAAATATGCATTCAAGCGGGCGGGAGAAATTGTAGAACAGTAATGTGCCTTAATTTTCCCTCTTATGTATATCTTCCAGAAATAATGTCACATTTGTCTCGTATTCAGCCGGATCTTTCTCGTAGGACTGGGCGTGTCCTGCCCCCTCCACAAGAGATATCCTCTTATACGACCTGCAAGCCTCATATGCCTGCTTGGTGTGTTCCGGCAGAATAAAATCATCAGCAGCACCATGGATGAACAAAATGGGGACATTGTTGTTTTCTAATGCATCAATGGGCCTTACCTCCGCAAATCTGTAATGATGTAGTCGCTTCATCCAAAAATCTGTAAAAAAAACAATAAATGATGGCATATGTAACATCTTTTTTGCCTGATCTGCAAGCAATTTATGTAAATCAACAAAACCACAATCGGCTATCAAAAACTCAAACTCCTGTGACATGCCAAGGGCCATTAAACTACTGGCACATCCTAAACTCTCTCCGTGAAGTCCTATAGAAATGTTGTTGCCGAATCGCTGACGCAATGCCCCTGCCACGGCAATGATATCCCTTGATTCATACCATCCCATGGAGCAAAAAGATTCGTCATTTTTACCAAAGTGACGCAAATCATAAATGTATACGTTATATCCCAATTTGTGGAACATATGAACATACTTAATGCTCCCAAGCATATTGTAGGTGTAACCATGAGTGATAATCACATATCTGTCAGCAACACCTTTTATCAGTTCACCATGGAGAACATATCCATCAAAACTTGTGACATTGAATGCTTCCTTTTCATAGGAATCATAATCACCCCAATAGCCTTTGGATTTCTCGATTTGTTCTGCCTCTTCATAGGATGTTCGTTTGGGATAAATCACAAATCGCATAGTCCCGTAGCCGATTACTAGGCACAGGAGCAAAATCACTATCACGGCGATAAATAAAACAAGCAATACCTTCATTCTTTTACTCTTCCTCGTCAAATCCCTGTATCAGGAATTCGTTCCACTTTGCATTTGTATCTTCCAATTCATGCTTTTGCATGATTCTATCTCTGTCACTGAGGATGGCCAGCATCTCATCTGCTACATCCTCCATGTGAAGTTTCCGGTAATGGGATAGATATCTCAGCATCCGTGTGGCCGTCCAATCTGTATTCAGATTCAGTGTAATCTGTTCACAAAACTCCTGTGGATACCCCCGCTGCAATAGCACATCATAAAGTTCTATGCTCTTTTCTGTTCTCGGTTTCATAACTTACACCCCATACTCACAGCCTTGTCTTCCGGGCATATCATCCCCTTTGACATACCTTGCATTGAACTCCATATTGATGTCCCGCAGTTCTTTCTTGCCATCGATGTAATCCTGATACATTTCAGCCAATCCCGGCATGCAGCCATCACAGTTGGCCTCAATATTTCCAAGAGAATCGGCGACAATTTTCTCCCGCTCTTCCCTTGTTGTCTCGCTAATCAAATATCCCATAATATTGTCTCCCCACTTATGCATCCGATCTGGAATATGCATTTTTCATTTTATTGGATAATTCGTACAGGACTTTGTTTATGGTATCCTGTGTCTCTTTCTTCAACATATCAGCAATTTTCTGATTTGCTTCCTGCTTCAATACCTTGCGCATGGTCTCATCCGTTTCTGTCTCCAAAAGGCCATCGTAGCGGTTGATTAGCTCATGTCCCTTTGACATTACGCTCTCCTGGTATCTCTCCATATGGAAAAGAGATTTATCGTAAGATGCATCTGTCATAGCGGCAATCATCCTGCTGGACCAATAGAAGTTGTCCGTGGAAGCGTCTTTTGTAGTATTAGATAGGTATTCCGGTATCTCATCCACATCAGCATAAAACGGAACCAGCACATTAAACGCATTGGATGCAAAGGCCAACCATTGAATGGTTCCATTGTCTTTCTCCAAGTCAGGGCGCATCTGAATCAATGACAGGAAATCATTTCTATTGACGCCGATGGCACGGAATGCTCCCTTCATAGCGGAATCTCCATAAGAAGCGTATGGATCATATGGAGTTCCCTGATAATGCGAAGACAGCACATATTTGACATCCTCTACCGTCACCTTTTTCTCCGGAACCATGCACCAGGGCAAGTCATCGGAATATGGTGTAAAGTCTGCATTTGCTCCATCCCACACCTTTGTATGCGGATTGAAGTAGCGCAACATATACCATGCTCTTGGTGTGTTATATACATGATCCGCATCGTCATGACTTCCAAACATATCCCGTGGGTTCATGCTGCCATCTATGGACAGATCAAGATGATATTTTTCAATGAACTCTTTCATATCAGAGGAGCACATAAAATCCTTCTGCCGGCCCATAGCGTCCTCCAAATCAAGCTGATCCAGTCCCAACTGATTTGGCATCACCACATACACATCATCCGGCACACGTCTTGCAATCCAGTGATGTCCGCCAATGGTCTCCAGCCACCAAATTTCTTCCGAATCCTGGAATGCCATTCCATTCATCTCATAGGTTCCATACTGCTCCAACAGGCTGCCAAGTCTCTGTACGCCTTCTCGGGCACTATGTATGTAAGGTAACACCAGGCAGACAAAATCTTCCTCGCCAAGTCCTCCCGGTATTTCTTCCTTGTCACCTTCCGCCGGCTGGTATTCCACCAATGGGTCAGCTCCTAATACTCGGGGATTGGAGGTAATTGTCTCTGTGGCTGTCATGGCAACATTGGCCTCATTTACCCCACTGGCTGCCCAGATGCCTTCTCCTTCTACCGCATTGGGTACAGCGGTATAACGCATGGGATTCTCTGGCAAAGGAACTTCCACATGGGAAAGCACAGATTTGTAAAGTACTGGCTGCTCATCCGGTTGAACCACTACAAATTTCTTCGGTGTATACTGCCCCGATGGGGAATCATCGTTTCTCGCAATCATGGTTGAGCCATCATAACTGGCATTTTTTCCTACTAATATTGTTGTACAAGGCATCGTTATGTCTCCTTTTCTTTTGTCATTTGTGAATGTTATTGTTTGTTATCCTGTGTATATTGGTCCATCTGTTCTTTTATCACATCCTCAGAAGCCGCCATAGCCTTAAGGGTCTTATCTAATAATTCATCAAGCTCCCATCCAAGCTGCTGGGCTCCCCGGGCAATAACCTGGCGGGAACACCCTGCTGCAAAGCCTGTGCTCTTATACTTTTTCTTAAGGGATTTGAGTTCCATATCCTTGGTGCTTTTGGATGGCCGCATAAGAGACGCGGACCAAATGAGTCCCGTAAGTTCGTCTGCAGCAAAGAGGATTTTCTCCATCTGGTGAACCGGCTCAACGTCAATGGTAGTTCCATTACCCACGGTAATACCATAACCATGAGAACATACGGCATGAATCATGTCCTCACTCACCCCGCCTTCTCTCAGAAGTTCCGGCGCCTTGATGCAATGCTCGTCGGGATACTCCTCAAAATCGATATCATGTAGTAGCCCTACAATACCCCAATATTCTGCATCCTGTCCATATCCCTGTTCCGTTGCAAACCACTTCATAACAGCTTCTACTGTAAGCGCATGCTGAATATGAAAAGGGTCTTTGTTGTACTTCTTTAATAAATCAAATGCTTTTTCTCTAGAAATGTAATCCATAATGTTATCTCCTTTTTATATTTTCTCAGCAACCTCGATGATGTGTCCGTCGGGGTCTTTTAACATTACTGCCCGTCTCCCCCATGGATTCTCTCTCACTTCTCCAATGAACTCTATCTTTTCCGGATACTTATCCACATAATCCATAAAAGAATCCCAATCCGGTTCTTCGAAAAAAAGTTCCACACCATTGCCGCTAACGCTCTCAGCCCCGATAAGCTCCTCCCAGGATTTTCTCTCCTGCAAAACCAGGCCTTGGGTAAGCATAACATTATCCCCAAAATCTCTCATTACCTGCAAACCGAACAAGTCATGATAAAATCTCTTGGAGCGGTCCATGTCGCTTACTACAATTAGAATGTTTTTTAAATTCATTGTTGCATATCCTCTCTAACGCGGCCCATAAGCATGCTGCCCTGATTCTTCAGCCAAAGTACCGATTTCTTATAATCCGGCATCACCTTTTCTACTTCTCGCCAAAATGCCTTGGAGTGATTCATTTCTTTTCTATGGCAGAGCTCATGAATCACCACATAATCAATCACTTCAGGTGGTGTCAACATCAAAAGGCAATTGAAATTTAAATTCCCTTTCCCGCTGCAGCTTCCCCACCTGGTCTTTTGATTTCGAATGGTAATTCTGCCATAATCCACGCCAATGATTTGAGCATAATAGGCAACTCTCTTAGGGATGTATTCTGACGCCCGTTCTTTCCATTTTTGGATTTCATCGTGGGTAAAAGGCTCCACATCCATTGTTTCAAACTGCGCCTTTTTATCCTTCATCTTCTCCATATGCTTTTGAATCCATGGTTGTTTTTCCCGTAGGATTCTGTCGATTTCTCTTTGGGTTGCACGCCTTGGTGCGCGAACCGTCACTGTCAAATCGGGGTTCACCTGAATGGCTATGGTTCGTCTGTTGGAGCGGATTACCGTAATCTGTATATTTTCTAAATCCATGTGTAGTCCCCACCTGTGATAGCAAGGGACAAAAGTGTATCCATCTTCTCCACTTCTTCAGCCCCACGAATCATATCAATAAGCTTGGCTGATTCAACAACTGTTGGCATATCCTCGTCCGGACCGATTTCCATATCCGGCGTCTCTCCACAATATGGACAGACAATGGCCGGCCCAATCCTTAAGTCAAGGAATCTATTTCCGCAATCACTACATTCATAATATCCGCACTGCTGGGTGCCGTCTGGTACGTAATACATGATTTTCTCCTTAATGTCTTTGCTTCCATTACGTTTACTTCTTTCAATTTAACTCATCATGGTCAAAATATCAATGAACTGCAGTTGTTTTTTCCATTCCAAAAGGAATATTTGTGAAATCAAAAAAAGTATGCAAAACACTTTACATACTTTTATCAATCAAACTACATAGTCTTATAATCGTCTAATTGCAATTCTGCCACACAACTTATTCTCCTCTGATCCATCAGGTCTACATCAGCAGACAATGATTTGCGAATCACGAAAATCAGTACTGTGCCTGCAACACTTTTTTTAAAACACTTTTTCTGTTTATCTTCTTGTTAATCCCATTGATAGCAAAAGCTTTCTCAAAATACCACATAGTTATATACGCAGCCCGTTTCATAAACAGATAATCCGTTTCCAAACCCGAGAATACTTCATCGTAGTCTATAAACATCTTCTCCATCCATTCCTCCAAAGAATCCACATAGTCCCTTGGATGGGGTCCTACCTGTTCAATCACACCCTTTTCTACCGACAAATGCTGTTTAAATGCCAAATACTGTTCTTTTTCATATCTGATATGTCCTAGCAAATTTCCCGAATAAGACAGATTATGTACATGGGTAAAGAAGTCTTCCACATAGTGAAGCAAAATTCCCAAACGAATAGAATCTACCATATTCCATGTTCCCGTGTTCTCTAATTTATGTATGTTCTCTCTAATTCTGTCCCATGCAGCATTCTTCGTATGTCCCTTTACCAGGGACGGAATCCAAAAATCCGGCAGAATACATCCCACCATTACACAAAGCTTTCGCCACCCACGTTCAGAATTAACATGTGATGTAA
>JAQXIY010000076.1 GCA_029008035.1 Lachnospiraceae bacterium | reverse complement strand
AAATCCCCGGATGGTGACAGTTTGATCTTAACGTGACCATACTGGCCATGGCCGCCGGACTGTTTCTTGTGCTTATATTCCACATCGGATGTACCTCGAATGGTCTCCTTATATGCCACCTTCGGCTTAGAAAGTTCCATTTCCACATTGTATTTTGTCTTAAGTCGATCGCATACTGCTGCTAAGTGTTGCTCACTGATACCATGAATTAAGGTCTGACGGTTTTCACTGTCATTTTCCACACGAAGGGTCACATCCTCTTCTGCCAACTTGTGAAGAGACTGGGTTACCTTTTCCTCTTCCTTTGGATTCTTAGCCTGATATCGCATGGTGCAATATGGTTTAGAAATGGTAGTTCGGATGTAAAGAATCGGGTTGGCCTTAGTGGACAGACTGTCTGTGGTCTGTAACCCTGCCACTTTGCTAAGAGCACCAATGTCTCCGGCGTGAAGCTCCGGCACTTCCTCTGCTTTATTTCCGTTCATCACATAAAGCTTACCTACACGGATTTCCTGTTCTTTGTGATAATTGTATAGAGTGTCATCCGCCTTAATAACGCCAGACTGTACCTTAATCAAAGAGTACTTTCCAATAAATGGATCCACAATGGTCTTAAATACATAGGCTGATTTCGCCTTAGAGAAGTTGTAATCCGCCTCAAACACTTCGTTATTTGTTGCGTTAATTCCCGCACATTTTCTTTGGTCTGGCGCCGGCAAATACTTGATAATATCCACCATTAAAGTATACATACCTCTGCCAAGGGTATTAGAGCCCATCATCACCGGAACGATGCTACCCTCAGCCACGTTATAACGAAGAGCCTGACGAATCTCATTCTCGGAAAAGGTATCTCCGTTGAAATATCGATCCAAAAATTCGTCACTTGTCTCTGCCACTGCTTCCATCAATGCTTCACGGAATATCTCCAGGTTCTCCAGATTGTAATCCGGCACATCACACTTTTCTACCGTGCCGTCATCCTTCCATCTCTTAGCCCGCTGCTGGACCACGTTCACATAGCCCACAAACTGTCCGTTCTCTCGAATAGGCAGGTGAAAGGGTGCAATACATTTCCCGTATAATTCCTGTAATTCCAACACAACATTCTTATAGGAAACATCGTCAATGTCCATATCACTGACATAGATAATTCTGGGCAGATTGTACTGCTCACAGAGTTTCCATGCCCTCCGAGTGCCGTTCTCCACCCCATTTTTCCCGGATATGACAATGATGGCTGCATCCGCCGCGCTGACTGCTTCCTCCACTTCTCCAACGAAGTCCGCAGCTCCCGGTGTATCCAGAACATTGATTTTGTGATCCTCCCAGAGAATGGGCAACACAGATGTCTGGGTGGTGGCGGCAGGCTCCGTCATGCGCTGCTTTGTGTTTGTTGCAATACCGTTCATGGCAGCCACAAGACTGGACTTGCCTGCACCACTATGCCCCAGGACAACCACGTTACGAATCTTGTCCGTTGTAAAAACCTTCATACATGCATTCCTCCTCGTATTCAATTTTCAGTTATTATTATTGTAGCAAGATAATGGAGGAATGGCTACTATTTTTTCAGAAAATTCTGTCATCTTCAAAGGAAGAAGGAATCAGGAATCAGAGCACTAACCAATTATAGTTCTTCCGCACTTTTATATAATTCCAGAAAATCTACGTTTGGTACAGAATATCCGATGACATTCCACGTAATCCTATTGGTTCCCTCTACCAGTTCCACCTGAAGTGGGCCATAAGTTGCAAACTGATTATATTTCAACATGCCACTTCCCAGAATCTCAATATCCGATACGTCAACATCTTTTCCGTTGACCTGCATATTCACCTGCTTATTTAACGCTACGTCCTTGCCAACTAAATTTGTACTAGCCAGCGCCATCGTCAGGTCGTAGATACCAGCTTCTGGTGCTTCAAAAGTCCATGTCACCAAATTTCCCTTTTTTGACAAATTACAAAGCACATAACCTTGGCTTGCTCCTGTGGCCTTCTCGGTAAATCCGGCATTCTTGACAGCCTTCCCCTTAACTTTCCCTGTTTCTCCTTCGATATGAATGCTATCTGGAGTTGTTATCGTCGTCTGGAATGCAGTAGAAGACATTTTCATGTGAATAATATCTCTGACACACGCCCGCATAGCTTTTCCAAAAGCAACCGGATTGTTCTTATACTCCTGCTTCATATCTTTCTTCATCGAAATAAATTGTACGGCATAAATTCCAGTCAGATTGGCATCGTTTTGCGCATAAGTTGCCTGAAGCGGATTCATATATGAGCCATATAATCCATGAACAGAGAAATCAGAAACAACATAATCCTGATATCCCCACTCTGTACGAAGCAAATCCTTCAACAGTACATTGTTACCACCACACCATGTCTTTCCAAGACGGCTATAAGCTGACATAACACCCTTAGCCCCACCATCTTTGATTGCAATTTCAAAAGGCTTCAAATAAATCTCTCGGATGGTCTGCTCATCTGCCCAGGTCAGAATTCCCCAGCGATTCTTTTCCTGTTCATTTAATACAAGATGCTTCACGGTGACTGTCAAATTCTGAGACTGTGCCCCTCTTACAATGGCACTTGCCATTCTTCCACACACAATGGGATCCTCAGAGAAGTATTCAAAATTTCGTCCTCCCTTCGGATTCCTATGTATATTGGCTGTGGGCGCATACCATACGTTAGTTCCAATAGATTTGGCCTCCACCCCACATCTAATACCATGCTCATAGGCAAGTTCATCATTCCATGTGCATGCCAGAGAAACCCCCGCCGGCCATGCAACTCCGGAATCTTGATACATAAGTCCTCCTGCCCCTTTTACAGAAGCCGGTCCGTCATTGTCATTTGTTTTCGGGATTCCCAATCGGTCAACTCCCGGCGTTTTGTACCCACAGTTACAGATTAAATTGATCATTTCATCCAATGTCAATTGATCTAAGAACTTGTCCTCTAGAGATGAATCGTCCGCCACATCTTGAAGCATGATTGTCTCATCGTAAATTGCTCCCACCGTTGGAATCTTTTCATTCTCTTCCACTTCCGGTGCAACAGCAGCATCCATGTCACTGATATCAACAGGGCAAACCTCATTCACCGGTGAAGTCGGATACGTTTCTGCGGGATTGCTTCTAGATAAAACCGTCATATTCGATGTGAACGCATCACTAAAGAGGTTCTTGATTTCCGCACCAGAAACCTCATCATTTTTCTTCACCATTTTCTCTCCCAGGTCAAAAGTAAAATCCTGCACCGAGTTTTGAACATCTGTAGCCACATGTACCGTATAGGTACCAGCATCAAGAATGTATGCCTGTTCTACCGCAGCATCATAAGAGCTACAGTCCCATAGATCAAATGACGTGGTATAGGTCGACGTTGCCCCAGGCTCCAACAAATCCGTTTTGACGTATGTCACCAACTGAATGGCAGATTTTTCTACGGCATTGGTATATGGCGCACTGATATACACTTCAACAACGTCTTTTCCTGCCATCTGACCACAATTTTCTACCGTTACAGTGACAGCACATGTACTACCATTTTTCTGGAATTGAATATCTTTCCATACAAAATCCGTATATGACAATCCATATCCGAAGGGATACTGCACATCCTTCCCAAAAGTTTCAAAATAGCGATACCCCACATAAATGCCTTCCTCATACTCTACAAAATTAGCCTTTTTGTCAGCATACTGATAATCGCCAAAGTTCTCTGTGGAGGGATGATCAGCCACCTGATAAGCAACCGTATCCTGCAATTTCCCCGATGGATTCACTTTCCCTGCCAACATCTGTCCCACGGATTCCATTCCCACTTCGCCGGGTGTCCAAATCATAGCTGCCGCCTTAATGGAATCATAGGCATCCAAAAATCCCATTTCCATAATATTAGCAGTATTAAAAAGTACAATCACGTTACAGAATGTGGTTGCCACTGTCTCAATCAAAGTGTGCTCCTCTGATGTCAACTGTAGTTCAGATAGCTCCAGATCATCACCTTCACTGCCGGATCGTCCAATCATGACAACCGCCGTGTCGGAATATTCAGACGCTTGAGCAAAATCAATATCCGAGGCAGGCATTTCCTTATGGTTCCCATTGTTTGCATACCATGTACTGTATGTTTGATACAAACTTTCGTTATATGTGATCCCCGCTGCAGACAAAGCATCATAGAATCCCACCATAGTGTCCGACTTGATAGAGCCCGACCCAGAGCTTCCATAATATGGGTCTACTGCTGCACACCCGAACACGTTGATTCCTCGATCCGTCTGCAATGGCAACGTGTTCTCCTCATTTTTTAAAAGAACGATACCCTCTGCCTCCACTTGCTTGGCAATCACTAGTGAATCTGCCACCACTGAAGCATCGATGTTTCCAGTTGATGCTTCCACCGGCGTAGAAAATGCCATCACCGCAAGAACCGTTGCCATAACGCATGCCAGTCCCTTGTTCCCAACATTCAATTTTTTCTTCATAAAAACCCTCTTTGCTCTCTACTACATATCTACATACCGCTTAATCTCTTCCTCTGTAGTTAAGACCATACAATGATTTGCCATATCTTCCATCTCATCTATTGTCATTTTTGCCAGTTCCGCTTTCACTGCTGGAATGGACGCATAATTCATACTGAGCTTTCTTGCTCCCAAACCAACCAAAATAGCAGCGCTTTTCGGATTTCCAGCCATTTCGCCGCACACGGATACCGTCTTTTTCTGGCTTGCAAATGAATGGAAAACAAATCTCAGAATCCGCAACATTGCCGGTGAGTAACTCTGATAATATCCTTCCGTCTGCGCATTCATACGATCCGCAGCACACAGATACTGGGTAAGATCATTGGAACCAATACTTGCAAAATCCACTTCCTTTGCCGCCAGGTCTGAAATCAACGCAATGGATGGTATCTCAATCATAATTCCAAGTTTGATCTCCTCATCGTAAGCATATCCTTCCTGCTCAAGTTCCGCCTTGACTTCTCTGACCATAGCCTTGGCAAGATAAATGTCTTCCATACTGCCCACCATAGGAAACATGATTTGTAATTTGCCATATACGGATGCCCGAAGTGCCGCCCTCAACTGCGTCTTAAAAATATCTGGATGTAAAAAGCACAGCCGTAATGCCCTCATTCCGAGAAACGGATTGTCTTCTCTTGGAAGTTCCATATAGGGTAGCGTCTTATCTCCACCAATATCCAGTGTGCGCAATGTTACTGTTTTTCCTTGTGCCTTCTCCAACACATTCTTGTATACCGTAAACTGCTCATCCTCCGTGGGCAAATGTTCTCCTTCCATATAAAGAAACTCCGAACGGAAAAGTCCAATATATTCATACGCATCATCCTCACTCTGGAAATGATCTGAGCCAATGTTCATTCCGATGTCTACTTTGACGCCATCCTTCGTCATTCCAGGTTTGCACAGATAGGCCTGTTCTTCCTGCCATCGCTTGTCAAATTGAATTCGGCGTTCCTCATATACTCTGGCCTCATCCTCTTCATAGCCACATAGAACACGTCCCTCCATAGCATCTAAGATCGCATTCCATCCATCCTGTAGTTCTCCGGTAATTCCATCCACCCCAAGAATGGCAGGAATCGAAAAACTTCTGGCAAGGATTGCACAATGAGAATTGGTTCCTCCCACCTCTGTAATGATTCCTTTTACATGGTTCCGATCCAATGTGGCGGTATCGCTTGGCAACAGATCATGGGCCACTATAATTACGTCTTCCTCAAACTGATCCAACCGTTTTTCTTTCTTTCCCATAAGAATGCATAAAATCCGTTTTTTCACATCAATAATATCTGCTGACCTTCCGGCAATCAGCGGTTCCTCCACCTGAGCCAAAATCTGCGCAAACTGGTCAAACACTTGCTCAACGGCGCTTTCTGCTCCCATACACTCCTGATTGATTGCCGTTTCCACTTCCTCCAGAAGTTCCTCATCTTCTAAAATTTCCTGATGTGCCGCAAATATCTTTGCCTGTTGGGGATGTTCTGTGCAAAGATCGTCGTACAATTTCTGCAGCTGTTCCCCAGCCTTACTTAGCGCTCCGTAGAACCGATCCAATTCTTCAGAAACAAATTCCCCCGGGATACTTGTCTTTTCCACTCTAAAAGACAGGGGCTCATACAAAAACACCTTTGCTATGGCAATACCTCGTGAAACAGGATTCCCCTTCCATTCCTTTCTTGCCAGCTTCATATTTGTTCTCCTTTCACTCTCCAAATCCGCTGGCAATCAATGCTGCCAATGCTTCTACAGCCTCTGCCTCATCATCACCTTCGGCACAAAGTTCCGCCTTTGTCCCCTGACCGATTCCCTCTGCCAAAAGGCGAACCATTGATTTTGCATTGACTGGTTCACCACCTTCTTTGCAAATTGTAATCTTAGACCGGTACTTTTTTGCCATCATAACAAAATCAGATGCCGGCCTTGCATGGAGCCCTGTTTTATTGATAAATTCTACTTGTTTTACAACCATATTTTCACCTTCTCATCTCACTACAATTCCATGCCATTGCTGGCGATACATTTCTTATACCAGAAAAAGGAGTCCTTACATATCCGCTGATTCGTGCCCGTTCCGTCGTCATATCTGTCTACATATACAAATCCGTATCTTTTTTTCAATTCTCCGGTACTGGCGCTTACCAGGTCAATACATCCCCACGGTGTATACCCGATAAGTTCCACACCATCCTGTATGGCTTCCGCCATCTGCTCTATGTGTGCTTTCAGGTAATCAATGCGATACGGATCATGAACCTGTCCATCCTCCGTCTTTACATCTGTAGCACCCAATCCGTTTTCAACCAACATAATGGGAATCTCATATCTGTCGTAGATTTCATTTAACAGATAACGAAGTCCTTTAGGATCAATAATCCATCCCCATTCGCTTGTTTCCAAATACGGATTAGGAACGCCCATCATCATATTTCCCGCCGTGGTCTTCACCCGTTCATCCGCTGTCGCGCAACGGGAAGTATAATAACTGAAGCTGAAGAAATCCACACATCCTTTCTTCAACACTTCCTCATCCTCTTCTTCCATAGGAATACAAATTGCATGTTCCCGAAAAAAGCGATTCATGTAATAAGGATATTCTCCCCTCACGCAAACGTCTCCGCAAAACCAGTTGCTCTTTCTCATCTGATGCTGCATCTCTAGCATATCATCCGGGGAGCATGTGTAAGGGTACACGCCCGACGCGGACAACATACACCCAACCTGATTGTCCGAACTGATTTCATGAGCCAACGCCACCGCTTTTGCGCTAGCAACAAACTGATGATGAAGCGCCGTAAAGCGATCATTCAAGTCCTCTTTGGTCTCTGGCTTTCCCATGCGGCTCATTCCGAACATATCTTCCCCATCCTCTGGCAGAATTCCTGCTCCAAGCAAAGTACCAAAACGGCTGACCATAGTGTTCATCTCATTAAAAGTCAGCCACATATGCACTTGTTCTTTATACTCCCGGAATACCGTTTCGCAGTATCGCACAAAAAAGGATACGATGCGGCGGTCTCTCCAACCTCCATATGTTTCACACAGGTGATATGGCATTTCATAGTGTGACAACGTAACCAATGGCTCAATGCCATTTTTATGACACTCGTCAAATACCTTATGGTAGAATTCCAACCCGGCCTTATTGGGTTTCTCCTCGTCACCCTGAGGAAAAATCCTGCTCCAGGCAATAGAAAGGCGCAACACCCGAAATCCCATTTCTCCAAATAGGGCAATATCCTCTTTATAATGGTGATAAAAATCCACTGCCTCATGGCTAGGATATCTTTCTCCCTCTCTGATTGCTCTGGTAAATCGCCGCGGAGACGTTTTCGTCCCCGCGGTGATATGGTCTGCAATGGAATCTCCTTTCCCATCTTCCTTCCAGGCACCTTCCACCTGGTTGGCGGCAATAGCGCCGCCCCACAGGAAGTTTTCCGGGAAAATTTTCTTCTCCTGATTCATTATGCCACCTCTTGTTCTGCCAGTTCTTTCGCAACCAAATCCTTCTCATAAACCTTGAAGAATGGGCGATATACCACCCATGCAACGATAAATGCCACAACCGGAATCAAAATATTAGTCCAAGACAATGTTCCCAGATATTGTGAAACACCTACCGGAAGTGTTGCTGTGATCATGGTAAATGATGGCTTGAAAAATCCTGCCATATAGCCAAAATAGCAGATAATCATGGTAATCAGCGGATTAATAATAAATGGAATCGCCAAGGTTGGATTATACATGATTGGATATCCAAAAGTGGCTGGTTCGTTGATATTAAAGATGCCCGGTACAATCGCAGCCTTGCTGACCGCCTTAATCTGCTCCGACTTGGAGAACAGTCCCATAACGCACAGCGCCAAAGTATTACCTGTACCACCACAGCAGTTCATAATACCAAACAGTGCAACCGGTACAAATACCAACGGTTCACCCTTTGAAATATGTTCCGCATTGTTGGCGATGTACTCCATAAGCGGTGCCATAATCGCAATGTAAACAACCATCGTTCCATGAATACCAAATGTCCACAACAGGTTTGCCACAAATACCACAATAATGATACCAGGTACACTTGTCAGTGCCCCAAGTGGTGCTGACAGCAGGTAAGAAATCGCATACGGAAGAGAGATTGTCATGACATTCAGACAAATACTTCCAATGGTATGCCAAATCGCAATGTTAATCACCAAGGGAATCAGCGATGCAAATGTATCCTGTAGGAACTTCGGTACAGCATCCGGCATCTTGATCATAATATGATGCTTTTCGCAGAAGTGTGCCACCTTGACTGTGCACAGTGAAATGATGATGGCTGCAAACATTCCAACTGCTCCCAAGCAGGAATTATCAATTCCTGTAAAAGTACTTCCATCTGCTAATTCCACTGTCTTAACAGGACCAGATACGATTAAAAAGATCAACATAGAATTCAGCGCATTGGTAAGTGCCTGCATCTTCAAAGACTTTGCATAAGAATATGCAATAGTAAACGCCATATATACTGAGATTAATCCCATAGACAAATCATAAGGAACCAGCAAAATTTTATAGATGGCATCCTCTGTACTCCATGCGTGGAAAAAAGTGGGTATGATAGCAATCAACTGGAAGATTGCCCCAATCAAAATAATACCCATCGCCATCATCATACCTGCAGACACCGCTGCAATTGCTTTGTTTCCCGCAAATTTTTCGCCAATTGTCTTTACTCTTTGCATGGCTTTACTTTCATATAAATTACTCATTTCCTTCTCCTTTCCTAAACCCCTTGCCTTATTTTTTATGCAGGATAAATCTCTTCCACCTGCTTCATAATATTCTCTACATTTCCTATCGCATAATCATAGGCGGCAATCACCCCAATAGGCATCCCCGTCACCTGGGAAATTTCTTCCTTCTTATATGCCACTTGCGGTCCCAATAGAATCACCTCGTAATTCTTGTAAAGATCCTCATAAGCTGACATTCCCATAGCATCAATCCTAAGATCTATCCCTTTGTCCTGGGCATACTTTTCCATCTTCTTCATCAAAATTCCTGTTGACATGCCCCCAGCACATATCAGTAATACTTTCCTTTCCATATTCTCCTCCTCACTTCTCCTTATAAAGGAACACCATTTCCCGAATCAAGTCTTTGGCAAGTGCACTTCCCATAAGATGATCCTGCGCATGACAAAGTAGAATACCCACACTTGCCACTTCCCCTTTTGCATCCATTTGAAGTAGTTTACGGTGCGCCTCATGAGCTGACTGCAAACTGTCTTCAGCCGTTTTCAGAAGTTTCTCTGCTCCACCAAAGTCTTTCGTTTTTGCTTTCTCCAGTGCCTCAAAAGCAGCAGATCGCGCCGCGCCGGAATTGGCAATGATTGTCATAGCAATTCCTTCCAACTCCTCATTTAATTCCTCATTCATAGTAACCTCCTCATTAAATCTGGTAAATGATCATCAGCATATTGGCAACTTCATCATCACTAAAGATAATTCGAAACGCTTTTTCTATTGGCTTTAACATACGAAGTAGCTTGTGAAACTCTTTTGCGTATTTGATACAAATCATCTGTCTTTTGGGGTTGGTCTGCGATGCTTCTCCTGCGAGCAAACGTTCCACGCAGCAGGCGGTATGTATCAAAAGTCCCATCTGTGCATCCTGGGTTATGTGCTTTAACTGCCCATCAATCTGGTGCAGAAGATCTTCCAACAATGGGCGAAGTTTTGCGATTCCGGCATATTTAAACTGCTGGCCCAAATAATCAAAGACCTCTTGGTAATCAATCTCGCAATCTTTTGATTCTGCTGTTCTAAGAAGCTCTGGTAGTCGTTCCTTTGGTGTAGTAAACACATCCGTAATTGAACAAAATGGGATGGAATACAGTTTTGGATCAAAGGTTCCCACCACGCAGACAATGGTTCCCTGACGCATAAGGCCCTGAAAGGCTTCTTTTAGTGCATCTTCATCACTCATAGACATTGGAATCACTTCCACATCCTTCACATTGCCATACTTCTCAATATATTTTTTTAGTTCTTCTGCCCCACCTTTTCCAGTGGTACACAGTGTCACCAGATACTTTTCTCGACTTATGGCAAAGTCTCCCACGCTACGCATAGTCTCCCGATAAACCGCATCCAGATTAGACGAGCGCAGTGCTTTTCTAGCCAATTCAATTCCCATCGTTGTGACAGGAGCCGGAAATAATCGAATCAATATGCCGGTCTCTCGGGCAATTTCCTCAGTCATCTTGGAAACAAGGTCACTGTCGTAAACAATACATACTCCTTTTCCCTGATCAATTTCTCGGATGCATTTTTTCAGTGCCTCATAAGTTCCATTCTCATCCTTCTTGTAAGACAACTCGAAAGAATACACATGGTCAAACCCTGTAATGTCCGTAATGGTCTTAACAATGGAAGATGCAATACCCTTGCCATAAAAGGCATATAAAATCACCGACTTCCCTACGGATGGTTGCTTTGGCGGTTCGTAACACAAAAACATAGTAATGAGAATCACCTCATCAATCGGCATTTCCACCCGATATTTTTCTTGTATCTCCTCTGCAAACTCAGAGCTCAGCATATACTCCTGCTTATGCCTGGTAACCACTTGAGAAATTTCCAACTTTCCTACGGTCTCCGGCTCACGGCTGTGATTCACCACACCTTTGATATGTAAGCACAATCCAAAAAATATCGTCTCATCAATCTTTCGATTCTGCAGCACTTCCACTTTTTTGATAAAATTTTCCACCAGCTCAATCAGTTCCTCATCCACAATGAGCCCTAATTCTTTTTTACTGGTAATATCGTGAACCAGTTGTCTTTGGTATTTGCCAAATGCTCTCTCTAATTCGGTTGACAATAGCATTTGAATATCCTCTTTACTGATTCCCTCCGCATCTAGTTTCTGCGCTTTACGGCTGAGTTCTTTGTATATATTTTTGGATTCTGTCTCACTAACCTTCATATCTCGGCCATCAAAAGCAAAACTGCTATTTTCCGGTATGAGTTTCTCGATTTCCTCACGCACATTGCCATATCGTAAAATCCCCTGACGAATTCTCACATCAAAATCACTGACAAATAATGTAATTTCATCTGAATTCGCCAATTCTCTCACATATGCATTAGCACAACCAATCTTGATATCCCGTTTTAACTGCTGGAAATTGTCCGAGCATTCATACAGTAGAAGACATCGCATGAGTTCTTCCTTGACCACAAGCACACGCCCCACCCTAGATGCCTCTGTAGAGAACAAAATCTTAATCATCTCCATACGTTCCGCAATGGGCCGTTCTGTAATCTTTGGCATATTTACAACAATCGGGAATTCTCCTTGGAACTCTTCTTGCGCCGGTATTGTTTCCGGTGTACAACTTGCAATCAAAACACCTCGCGTAGTGGAAGAACTGCTGTACATCGCCACTTCTCTCTGAAGGACTCCGCCCAGATACTGTATATTATCCAGATACAAGATTCCTTTTTCCGATTGGTTCAACAGCCCCGGCTCGCCTTTACCCATAAGCAACTCTTTTGCCTGGTCCTGTTCACTGGCATAATCCCTGCAATTCATTTGCAAAAAAGGTGCATCTTCGGAAATTAATTTTTTAGCAATACAGTAGTTGTAAATCACCTTGGCAAACTGCTTCTTCCCGGTTCCTTTTTCTCCTACAATCAATAGATTCAGACTTCTGCCCGGATAAAGGATTGCTGCTTTTGCTAACTGGATTCCATGCTTAAGGCTTCCATTCCACCCTGTCATTTCCTGAAAGCAGTCCTCTTCTTTTCTATGTATGTCCTGATCTATGAAATACAAGACTGGCCGCCCATTTGTCTTTGCTATGCGTCCCTCATTCACCAGTGTGTTCAAAATACTGCTGACATTTGTCCTCTGCAATGACAAAGCCTCTGCAATATAACTAGTGGAAACACCTCCCTCTTTTTCTGCCAAACTATGCATCTGAATAAAGTCATATACCTTTTCTTTGTTTGATTTCATAATCGGATCTCCTTCGATTTTATCCATTACTGTATATCTAAGAAAAACTATACACTTTATACAATAAGAAATCTATCATTTTCTAATTTCACGGTCAAAATGCATAGTGTATTAGTTTTTTGGATATTCTGCCATACATTTTACCCAATTGCCCCCATTTCTTCTGTCGTTTTTCTGTAATATATTGTATTTATACAAGTTTTGTGTATGACTCTCCTCGTTTTTCCAATGATAGTGTATAAGTTTCTCCTCTCGTTCACCTTTTTTATATTTTTTCCCTCAACTATAAAGAGGCTGCTGCTTCACGATTTTAATCGTTGAAGCAACAGCCTCTTTCCTATGTCAACACCTACGCATGGGCATCACATCTTATCATTTAGTGGCAGCAACCGCCGCAACCGCTTCCACAGCCGCCGGCAGTGTCTCCGCAACAGCTTCCTGCGCTGTGATCGCAATCACAGTTAGCAGCAGCGCTAATCTGAAGATTTCCCTGCATAAATGCTGTAACAGCATCGTCGGCCAAGCCCTCAACATTAGGGCAAACGGAGATGCCTGCCTGCTGTAAGCCTTCCATGGCACCGTCACCGATACCCTGGCAGATAACAAGGGCAACAGAGTAGTCCATCATAGTAGCAACAACTGCATTGTGTCCCTGACCGAAAGGTTGAACTACAGCGGAATCTAAGATTCTGCCATCTTCTACCTCGTACAACTTAAAGTACTCTGCGTGGCCGAAGTGCTGACCAACATTTCCTGTTTCTTTATCGTAAGTTACTGCGATAACCATAATATATCCTCCTTAAAAATACAGTTTCGGCATGAGCAGATTCCACCCATGCCGATAACATTCATATTAATGTTTTGGTGTAAGAACACTCTTACCACCCATATATGGCTGCAATGCAGCTGGGATATTCACAGAACCGTCTGCATTTAAGTTGTTCTCCAAAAATGCGATAAGCATTCTAGGTGGAGCAACTACTGTATTGTTCAAGGTGTGTGCAAAATACTTGCCATCAGCACCCTTGACACGAATCTTCAAACGACGAGCCTGTGCATCACCAAGATTTGAGCAAGAGCCTACCTCAAAGTACTTCTGTTGTCTTGGAGACCAAGCCTCAACATCACAAGATTTTACTTTAAGATCAGCCAAATCTCCGGAGCAACACTCAAGGGTACGAACCGGAATATCTAAGCTTCTAAACAAGTCTACGGTGTTCTGCCACAACTTGTCATACCACATTGGTGATTCTTCCGGCTTACATACCACACCCATTTCCTGCTTTTCGAACTGGTGAATACGATAAACGCCTCGCTCCTCGATACCGTGAGCTCCCTTTTCCTTGCGGAAGCATGGAGAGTAACTTGTAAGTGTATAAGGAAGCTTCTCCTCATCATTTAATGTATCAATGAATTTACCAATCATTGAGTGCTCAGATGTACCGATTAAGTACAAGTCTTCGCCTTCAATCTTGTACATCATAGCATCCATCTCTTCGAAGCTCATAACACCGGTAACCACATTAGAGCGAATCATAAATGGTGGCACACAGTAGGTAAATCCTCGATCAATCATGAAATCTCTTGCGTAAGAGATGACCGCTGAGTGAAGTCTTGCGATGTCACCCATCAAATAGTAGAAACCATTTCCTGCAACTTTACCAGCGCTCTCAAGGTCAATACCATCGAAGCGCTCCATAATCTCTGTGTGATATGGAACCTCGAAATCAGGAACCACCGGCTCGCCATATTTCTCAATTTCCACGTTACAAGAATCGTCTTTCCCAATTGGTACAGAAGGATCAATGATGTTTGGAATACTCATCATAATCTGAGTTACCTTTTCGGATAACTCCTTCTCCTGTGGCTCAAGCTCAGCCAGACGCTTAGAAATATCAGCAACCTGTGCCTTTACCTCCTCAGCCTCGTCCTTCTTGCCCTGGGCCATCAATGCACCAATTTCCTTGGCAATCTTGTTCTTCTTAGAACGAAGTTCATCTGCTTCCTGCTGAGCAGCACGAGCCTTAGCGTCAAGCTCGATTACCTCATCCACAAGGGGAAGCTTGTGGTCCTGGAACTTGTTCTTAATATTCTGTTTTACAATGTCAGGATTCTCTCTTAAAAATTTAATATCAATCATGATAATCTTCCTTTACTGTAATGGATATTTCTTTGTCAACTCATCAACGATTGCTCTTGCCTTAGGAACGCCTGCTTCCCCTTCCTTGATTACAGAAGCAATTGCCTCTGCAACCTGGTCAAAGTCAGCTTCGTTCAGTCCACGGCTGGTAGCTGCAGGTGTTCCCAAACGAACACCACTTGTTACAAATGGGCTCTTTGGATCGTTAGGAATGGTATTCTTGTTGGCTGTGATGTGAGCCTGATCCAAAAGTTTCTCCACTTCCTTACCGGTAAGATCAAATGGTGTCAAGTCTACAAGCATCAAGTGGTTGTCTGTTCCGTCAGAAACAATCTTGATACCTCTATCCTGCAATCCCTTGCAGAGCGCCTGAGCGTTCTTTGCAACATTTGTCATATATTCCTTGAACTCCGGCTGAAGTGCTTCCTGGAAGCAAACTGCCTTTGCTGCGATAACATGCATCAGTGGGCCACCTTGTGTTCCCGGGAAAATAGCCTTGTTGAAGTTGAACTTCTCGTTTGCCTCAGCAGTAGCCATAATCATACCACCACGAGGTCCGCGAAGTGTCTTATGAGTTGTAGTGGTAACTACATCTGCATAAGGAATTGGACTCATGTGAAGACCTGCTGCAACAAGACCTGCAATGTGAGCCATATCTACCATAAGAACAGCTCCTACCATATCTGCAATCTCACGGAATCTCTTGAAGTCAATTGCTCTGGCATAAGCGGATGCACCGGCAATAATCATCTTTGGCTGGCACTCCTTAGCGATGCGCTCTACCTCATCATAATCAATGAAACCTTCATCATTAACACCGTAAGGAACGATGTTAAAGTAAGTACCGGAAAAGTTAACCGGTGAACCGTGTGTCAAATGTCCGCCGTGATCTAAGTTCATACCCATAATGGTATCTCCAGGCTTACATACAGCAAACTCAACTGCCATATTTGCCTGTGCACCTGAATGTGGCTGAACATTTACGTAATCGCAGCCGAACAATTCTTTTGCACGGTCCCTTGCCAAATCTTCTACTACGTCAACGCATTCGCATCCACCGTAGTAACGCTTTCCAGGATATCCTTCTGCATACTTATTTGTAAGAATGCTTCCCATGGTTGACATAACAGCCGGGCTTACCCAGTTCTCAGAAGCGATCAACTCGATATGATCTGACTGTCTGTTAAATTCTGCTGTGATTGCGTCTGCAATCTGTGGATCTACTGC
>JAQXIY010000075.1 GCA_029008035.1 Lachnospiraceae bacterium | reverse complement strand
CCAATGGGGACGGGTACCAATGGCTCCAACTTGTTGGATGCCAGCTGGTACCTGTCCCTTCATTGGCTCACATTGGCTCCAAAAATTTACCCTTGACAACGAAAGCAAGAAAGAGTATAAATGAACATAGTTAAACCGTTGAGCAAGAGGAGTACTCTTTCGAAACATTCACAGAGAGTCATCGTTGGTGGAAGATGACAATGGGAAGATTGAGGAATGGACTTGTGAGGGCGTTTTTGAAACCGTCAGGGAGTAGGGAACGACGGGAACCAGACTCGTTAACAAGCTGGCACGTATGATGGTATGTGGAATGAGTGGGTTGCATAGCAACCAATTTGAGTGGTACCGCGATAATGATTTGATTACCGCCTCAGAAGTTTTCTGGGGCGGTTTTTTTATTGAAGAATCGCATCCACCAAGACTTTTCCGAATCCAGATCATGCATCTTTTAGAAGATGGCAATTGCTTCTAAAAAAGTATTGAATTAATGGAGGAAAAAGAAATGAAAAAAAGAATTGTAGCAGGAATGTTGGTAGCAATGATGGCAATTGCAACAGTTGGTTGTGGCAAGGCCACAGATGGCGATGCAGCTAAGGGTGGTGTAGAGTACACCATTGGTATCGCCCAGTTTGCGGAGCATGGCTCTCTTGACAACTGTAGGGAAGGCTTCTTGGAGGGCTTGAAGGAAGAGGGCATTGTGGAAGGTGAGAACTTAGAAGTACTCTATGACAACGCACAGACAGATACAGGTACAGCAAGCACCATCGCAGACAACTATGTGTCCAAGAAGGTGGATTTGATCTGTGCCATCGCAACACCTTGTGCTATGAGTGCATATAACTCAGCCATGAATACAGACATTCCCGTTGTGTATACAGCAATCTCTGACCCGGTAGGGGCTCAGCTTGCCGATGAGGATGGCAATTCCGTGGGAAATGTTACAGGAACTTCCGATGCTCTTCCGGTAAAGGAACAGCTTGCCATGATGAGAAATGTACTTCCTGATGCCAAGAAGGTGGGTATCATCTACACCACCAGCGAGGCAAATTCTGTCAGCACCATCGAAGAATACAAAAAGTACGCTAAAGACTATGACTTTGAAATCGTAGAGACCGGTATTAACACTGTAGGTGATGTGGATATGGCGGCAGCGGATATGGTGACTAAGGTTGACTGCATCACAAACCTTACAGATAATACCGTAGTAAGTGCACTGCAGACTGTTTTAGAGCATGCAAATGAGGCAAAAATCCCTGTGTTTGGTTCTGAGGTTGAGCAGGTAAAAGCAGGTTGTGTAGCAGCCGTTGGCATTGACTATTTTGCCCTTGGCAAGCAGACCGGTAAGATGGCAGCCAAGATTTTGAAGGGTGAGGCAAAGGCATCTGATATGCCATTTGAGGTTATCTCTGAGCCAAGCGCTTACTTTAACTCTGAGGCGGCAGCAAAGATTTCTCTGGATGTTGCAGATAAGTTTGCAGATGCGGAAGTATATGATAAAATCGAAGTAAGCAAATAAACGAAGAGATAGGGCGGAAAGAAAATGACATTATTACTCAGTGTTTTTGAACAGGGCCTCATATATGCCATTATGGCGTTGGGCATGTATATCACTTACAAAATCTTAGATTTTCCGGATATGACAGTAGATGGCAGCTTCCCATTGGGGGCTGCCCTTTCCGCTGTTTTGATATCCAATGGGGTGAATCCTTATGTGACCTTGCTGTTGAGTTTTGGAGCAGGTCTTATAGCAGGGGCCATCACAGGATTTATTCATGTGAAATTAAAGGTTCGGGATATTTTGGCCAGTATCATTATGATGACGGCCTTGTATTCTGTAAATCTGCGGATTGCAGGTCGGGCCAATTTGCCTATTTACAATTTTGATAACATTTACAGCAATAAGATGACCAATAAGATTTTTGCCGGTGTTCTGGCACCCTTTGAAAATGTAATTGTGATTGCGGTCATTGTAATTGTGGTAAAATTGGTGCTGGATTGGTATTTGAAAACCAAATCCGGCTATCTGTTAAAAGCAGTGGGAGACAATGAGACCATTGTGACCTCTATGGGAATTGACAAGGGGAAGGTGAAGATTTTAGGACTTTCCATCGCCAATGGTATGGTGGCACTTAGCGGTTCCATGTTTGCCCAGCAGCAGAGATTTTTCGATGCTTCCATGGGGGTGGGAACGGCGGTTATCGGTCTTGCCAGCGTGATTATCGGTACGGCACTGTTTGGGCAGATTAGCGTCTTTACCTTTTCTATTAGTGTTATCTTAGGTTCCATCCTGTACAAAGGGTGCGTGGCAGCAGCCATTCGTTTGGGCCTGCAGTCTACGGATTTAAAGTTGGTAACGGCGGTGCTGTTTTTACTGATTCTGGTCATTAGCATGCGCATCGAAAAACATCAGGGAAAGAAGAGGCTAGCATCATGATTGAACTGAAACATATTCACAAGTTTTACAATGCAGGTTCTGTCAATGAAATGTGCCTGTTTGAAGATTTTTCCCTGAGTATAGCCGATGGGGAGTTTGTCTCTATTGTTGGAAGTAACGGTTCCGGCAAGACCTCACTTTTGAACATTATCTGCGGAAGTATTGATGTGGACGGAGGTCAGATTCTTGTGGGTGGCGAGGATATCACCAGGAAAAAGGATTATCTCCGCCACAGGAATATCGGCCGTGTTTACCAGGACCCTGCCAAGGGCACCTGCGCCAACATGACCATTCTGGAGAATATGGCTTTGGCGGACAACAAGGGCAAACCATACAATTTAGGCATGAGTGTAAAGAAGAACCGCATTGATTATTATAAGGAATTGCTTTTGCCTTTGAATTTGGGACTGGAGGATAAGCTACATACCAAGGT
>JAQXIY010000074.1 GCA_029008035.1 Lachnospiraceae bacterium | reverse complement strand
TGCCTTGGATTGCCTAAATGATGGACGGTTGGATGAAAACTTTCACTGTCATTCCGAACCCAAAGACTTGTACGACTACCTGCGTTTGGAAGACATTGATTTCCTGATGCGACAGGCTGAACTCAAACGAATCAAAATCCTATCCGCTGATGGTCCGGCTGATTATATGCGTCGGGAATTAAATGCCATGAGTCAGGAACTTTTTGACAAATTTGTGGAGTATCACTTGTCCACCTGTGAACGACCGGAGCTTCTGGGAGCCGGCGCTCACACCTTGGATATTTTACAAAAGTAGGAGAAAATTCTGTGTGGCATATTTTATGTTATTGTGATACACTGTTTCTACACGACAGACAATAAACAGACAATTGTGAATATTTTATTGTCAAGTATGTACAGGGAAAATGTAACAAAATTAGGGGGATTACAAAATGAAGAAAAAGAAACATTTATGGATTAGGGTTGTTTTAGGGATTATCGGGGCCTTGCTGGCTGTGGTAATCGTCTTCTTTGGGGTGCTTACCGTGACAGAGTATAAGCCCAAGGATACGGAACAACTGGAGATTGCAGGGGCAGCGTCAAAGACATTAGAGGACGGGGACTCTTTTACGATTATGACCTGGAATACCGGCTATGGCGGTTTGGATGAGAATGCAGACTTCTTTATGGATGGTGGCAAGAATGTCCAAAGCTCTGATGAGGAGACGGTTCGGGCTAACATAAAAGCCATCAGCGACTTCATCGAAGAGTCACAGGTAGATGTTGCCTTCCTGCAGGAGGTGGATACAGATTCCAAGCGCTCCTATGGTATCAATGAGTTGGATTTGATAGCAGAGGAAACAGAAGGATTCCAGAATACCTTTGCCTTGAACTATAAGACATTGTATGTGCCTTATCCTATGCCGCCTATCGGCCGTGTATCCTGTGGTATCGCTACGCTTTCTGCCTTTGAATTGTCGGATGCCCAGCGAGTATCTTTGCCATGCCCGTTTAAGTATCCGGTGCGTCTGGCTAATTTGAAGCGCTGTCTGATGGTGGACCGTGTGCCTTTGGAGGGCAGTGATAAGGAATTGGTTCTGGTGAATCTTCACTTAGAGGCCTATGACAGTGGTGAGGGTAAGATTGCCCAGACAAGGCAGTTGAGAGAATTGCTGGAGTCTGAGGCAGCCAAGGGCAATTACGTCATTGCCGGCGGTGATTTCAATCAGACATTTTCTAATTGCGATACCAGTGGTTATCCGCTGGTGAGTGAGGACATGTGGAAGCCCGGCGTGATTGATGTGTCAGAGTTTGACGATGGCTTGCAGTTTTTGATGGACAATACATCTCCATCCTGTCGTTCACTGGATAAGCCTTTGGCGGGCAATGATGCTGACCCGACCAAATTCCAATATTATATGATTGATGGATTTATCGTTTCCGATAACTTGAAGATTGACAGTTTTGAGACAAAAGATTTGAAATTCAAAAATACAGATCATAATCCAGTGATTATGAAGGTGACACTGAAAGAGGATTAATTTAAAAATCCTTAGGTATAAAATACCTCCGTTTACAGATACTAGAATCAAACTAGCATAGAAGATGGAGGGAAAATCGGTGAAAGCAACTGGCATTGTCAGAAGAATAGATGAATTAGGTAGAATTGTTGTTCCAAAGGAGATTCGCAGAACCTTGCGTATTCGAGAGGGAGATCCGTTAGAGGTATACACGGACAGAGAGGGAGAGATTATTCTAAAAAAATATTCCCCCGTGGGGGAACTCTCTAACTTTGCCGCTCAATACACAAAGGTTTTGTCGGAGATGACGGGAAAACTGGCTTGTATCTGCGACACAGATCATATCATTGCAGCATATGGTACCGGAAAGAAAGTGTTGGAGAACCAGCCCATTACACAGAAACTGGAAAGTGTCATAGAACAGCGGAAGGATTACTCCACCAGAGAACATGTGACAGTAGTACCTGTTGCGGAAGGGGTAACCTTGGAGAATACATCTCAGGCGATATCAGTGGTGAATGTTCATGGGGATGCCCTGGGAGCAGTCATACTTTTTGGGGATGAAGCCATGACGGAGTTGGAGGAAACTCTGGTGCGAACAACGGCTGAATTCCTTGGAAGTATTCTTGGAGAATAAGGAAAGAGACAGGTGTGAGAGCCTGTCTTTTTTCTTGTATATCCCGGGGATAATGTGTAGAATAAAACTATGAAAAAACGGAAGAAAAAGACAAGATCCCAAAAGATTTGGGGCTTTTTACAATTTCAGATGGCTTTGATTGTCCTGGTGATTGCCGCCATAGCTTATTATTACGTTGGGGGATATGCTGCCAAGGTGAAGGCTATGAAGACGGAGGCGGTACATCTTGTGGCAACCTCGGATCGGGAGACCTTTCGCCAGAGCCAGACCAGTATAGCTTATGATTGTAATGGGGAGGTTCTCTCTGTGCTAAAGGGAGAAAAAGATGTGTACTATATCGATTATGACAACATTCCCATCTACGTGAAACAGGCTATTGTCAGCACAGAGGACAAGCGATTTTACAAGCACAAGGGCATTGATTACAAGGGCATTATGCGAGCTATCTGGGCTATGATTCAAGACGGAGAAGTCACCCAGGGAGGGAGTACCATCACCCAGCAGCTTGCCCGAACAGTCTTTCTTTCCAATGAACGCACCTGGGAGCGTAAGATTGAGGAGATGTACATAGCAGTGGAATTGGAGGCGAAATACTCCAAGGAGGACATTTTGGAGTTCTATCTGAATAATGTATATTTCGCCAATGGGTATTATGGGATTGAAGCGGCCGCGGAAGGGTATTTCGGCACGGATGTAAATCATCTGTCTCTTTCTCAGATGGCCTATTTATGTGCCATTCCCAATAACCCAAACCTTTACAATCCGCTGAAAAACCACGACAAGACCATAAAGCGTCGAGATCGTATCTTAAAGACAATGTTAGAGGAGAGGGTGATTTCCGAGACATCGTACAAGACTGCGGTGGGGGAGGATATATCACTTTCCCAGACCCAAAAGGTGAAAAACGACTATATGGAGACGTATATTTCTTATTGCGCTACCAGAACGTTGATGGAGATGGAGGGATTTAAATTCCAAACCACCTTTGAAAGTGATGATGCCAAAAAGGAATATCAGCAAAAGTACCAAGAGATGTACGAGACTTGCAATGCTGAACTATTTACCGGAGGATATCGGATTTATACTTCTCTGGATGGGAATGCCCAGAAGCAATTGCAGGAGGCTGTGGACAGTGAACTATCCGGATTCACAGAACAGAACGAGGTGGGGGTATATTCTCTCCAGGGCGCTGCGGTATGTATTGATAATACCACAGGGATGGTGCGGGCCATTGTGGGAGGTCGGAGTCAGGACTTAGAGGGGTATACCTTGAACCGGGCCTTTCAGAGTTTCCGCCAACCGGGGAGTGCAATCAAGCCATTGATTGTATACACGCCGGCTCTGGAAAAGGGGTACACAGCAAATACCCGAGTGGTGGACGAGCCAATTCCGGGAGGTCCTGCCAATGGAGATGGCGTATACTCAGGAGAGATGTCCCTGCGACAGGCCGTGGCTGTTTCTAAAAATACGGTGGCGTGGAAGATTCTGGAGGAACTTACGCCGGAGTACGGACTCAGCTTTTTGGAGGCAATGGAGTTTTCCCGTCTGGATGAAGATGACAAGAGACTGCCTATCGCCGTAGGTGGATTTACCAACGGAGTCTCCCCACTGGAGATGGCAAAGGGATATGCGACTCTGGCCAACAATGGGGGATATCGAAATCCCACTTGTATTGTGAAGATCACCAATGCTCAGGGGGAAGAAATATATCAGGCCCAGCAGGATGAAATCATGATTTATAAAGAAAATGCCTGCAGACAGATGACAGATATTTTGCAGACGGTAATCACTTCGGGAACGGGCCGGGGATATTCTCTGGGAGCTATGCCCTGTGCCGGAAAGACAGGAACCACAAATGACAACAAGGACGGATGGTTTGTGGGGTATACACCATATTACACCACCAGTGTGTGGGTGGGATATGATATTCCCAAAGAAGTGCCCGGGCTGGGAGGCGGAACGTATCCCGGAAAAATATGGCACACTTTTATGGAAAACATTCATCAGGGGCTGAATCCTGTGAACTTTGTAGAGCCCATCGAGACGGCTGAATAGCCTTGCCGGATAAAAAAATCAAGATATGACAAAAACTGCTTGCCAGAAAGATACTTTCGTAATAGAATAGAGGGGAAAGGCTATGTGGGGGCATAGAGTGTGGAGGATATATGATGAAAGAGTATGGCTTCGGCGCAGACCTTGGTGGAACCACCATTAAGATGGGCCTGTTTAAAACCGACGGTACCCTTTTGGACAAATGGGAGATACCGACAGATACCTCTGATCAGGGATCTAATATTCTCCAAGATATTGCTGCGACAGTCCACAGTAAGATGGTGGAGAAGGGATTGACCAAGGACATGGTGGAAGGCATCGGAATTGGTGTTCCCGGCGCCGTAGACGGACATGGTGTGGTGAATAAGGCGGTGAATCTTGGATGGGGTGTTGTCCCGGTTGAACAGGAGCTGCAGGAGCTTTCCGGCATGAAAGTAAAAGCCGGCAATGACGCTAATGTGGCAGCGCTGGGAGAGAACTGGATGGGTAGTGGTAAGGGCTATCACAGTTTGGTAATGGTTACTCTGGGCACCGGTATAGGTGGCGGTATTATTATAGACGGCAAGATTGTAAGGGGAGCTAACGGCGCCGGTGGCGAGATAGGTCATATGATCGTTAACGACCAGGAATTAGAGGCGTGTAACTGCGGCCACTATGGTTGCATTGAACAGTACGCTTCCGCAACGGGAATTGCCAGAATGGCCCGCAGAGCTATGGCCACCACCACAAGTGACAGTAAGTTAAGGGCCTTTGGTGACGGTGTCAATGCAAAGAATGTGTTTGACTGTGCCAGAGAAGGCGACAAGCTGGCATGTGAAGTGGTAGAAGATGTGTGCAATCTGCTGGGAGGGACCTTGGCTAAGGTAGGATGCGTGGTGAATCCGGACGTGTTCGTTTTAGGCGGAGGTGTTTCCAAGGCGGGACAGATTTTACTGGATTACTTACAGGAACCGTTTCGTTCTCAAGTTTTCCATGCATGCAGTGAGACACCGATTGTCTTGGCAAGCCTTGGGAATGACGCAGGTATTTATGGTGCTGTGAGAATGTTATTGGATTAGTTTTCAAGGGCGAATCTTATGATTTGCCCTTTACAACGGGGTGTGGCTCAGCTTGGTAGAGCGCTTCGTTCGGGACGAAGAGGTCGCGTGTTCGAATCACGTCACCCCGATTAGTAATGAAAAAGGGTCGGACCATATGGTCTGACCCTTTTTGTGTTTTTGTTTTTCAGTGGCTACATTTTGTTCTTGTCCACTACGCCGCTGTATCCGGATAGAATCAACTTGCTGGCGTAAGAGATTAAGTCATCCAGAGGAATGGGGCGGCCATTTTTCACCCAGTCGCGATAGATATAGGTGATGGAAATGGAAAAAGAACGCACAATGTCCGGATGCTCTGTCAGTGAAAAGAAAGTAGAAAAGGCATCGCTCTGCAACACCACATTGGTTACATCCTCATAGAAAAAGTGATAATGTGAGTCGCACAGAAGCTTTTGCTGTACCTCGCTACATTCATCCAAATAGTGGTAAAATGTGCTGACACAACCGGCCACATCCAGATTCTCGGCACTAAAATGTATATTTTCCAAAATGCTGTCAGCAATCTCCTGCTCTACCTCCTGCACCAAATCTTCCAGAGATGAGTAGTGCAAATAAAAGGTCTTTCGATTGATTTCTGCCCGCTCTGTCAATTCCGTAATGGAAATGTCGGAGTAATCCTTTTCCAAAACCAACTTATAAAAGGCATATCGAATTGCCTTTAGTGTTCTGCGTACGCGTAAATCTTTGCTTGTATGTTCCATATTCTCCTCCAAAAAATAGAAATTCCACATCCACATTATAGTATAATTTAACCCAATATGCAACAAGTGAGTACTAGAGCGCGAAAAACAAAAAATAAACGTTGACATTGTCAGTGAACTTTACTAGAATAGGTCAAAGAAATAGTTCGAAGCCGAACCAATTATAAGGGAGATCACGAATGAAAAATGAAGAGCAGATAGGATATATGATCAAGGAGCTGAGCAGGCTCATTGACAGAAGTATTTATCAGAAAAGTATGTTAAATACCCAAGGGGACTCCGCCACGGCTATGCATGGATGGATGATTGGCTACCTGTATCACAGGAAGGATCAGGATGTTTTTCAGAGGGATATGGAGGCGGATTTTCATATGGCGAAGTCCTCTGTGACCGCTGCCCTGCAGGGATTGGAGAAGGGTGGTTATATCAAGAGAGTGCCGGTAGAGCGTGACGGCCGGCTGAAAAAGATTGTGCTGACCCAGGAGGGGGAGCGCTTTCATTGCAGTGTGGAGAAGGGGGTTCGGGAGATGGAGAGCCATCTCACGGATCAATTGAATCCGGAGGAGTTGACCCAGATTTTTTTCCTGTTGAATCAGATAAAGAGGAATCTGGAAGAACAAATTCGCATCGATAAGGATAGATTAAATGAGAGAAAGGAAGGGAAGCGATGAACATTTTAAAGACATTACTTGCGCAGGTAAAACAATACAAAAAAGACGCTATTCTCACACCTATTTTTATGCTGCTGGAAGTGGCTATGGAAATGCTGATTCCGTTGTTAATGGCATCCATCATCGACAATGGAGTCAATGCGGGAGATATGAGTCATATTTATAAGATAGGAGGTCTGATGATTCTCACGGCCTTGGTGGGATTGTTTGCAGGACTGATGGGCGGAAAATACGGTGCCAGCGCATCCACCGGATTCGCCAGAAATTTGCGAAAGGCCATGTTTGACAATATACAGACCTTTTCCTTTGAAAATATAGACAAATTTTCCACGGCGGGATTGGTCACCCGACTGACCACAGACGTAACCAACCTGCAGAATTCTTTTCAGATGATTCTTCGCATGGGAATGCGCGCGCCTGCCAGTCTGATTGTGGCTATGCTGATGTCCTTTTACATCAGTCCGGAGCTGTCCAGCATCTATTTGATTGCTGTGGTTGTACTGGCTGTGATTCTCTTGGTGCTGATTCGCACGGTTAAGGGAATCTTCAATGTGGTATTTAAGAAATATGATGATTTAAACGCCAGCGTTCAGGAGAATATCTCAGGAATTCGGGTGGTGAAAGCATATGTTCGTGAGAATTACGAGAGGGAGAAGTTCCAGAAGGCCAGTGGAAATATTTACAAGATGCTCTTGAAAGCGGAGCGTTTGCTGGCGTTGGCATCTCCCATTATGATGGGGGCGTCTTATACCTGCATTTTATTGATTAGCTGGCTGGGGGCCAAACTGATTGTGACGGATCAGTTCACCACCGGAGAGCTTATGAGTATGTTGGCATATTGCATGACCATTCTCATGAATCTGATGATGTTTAGCATGGTATTTGTGATGATTACCATGAGCATTGCCAATGCGGAGCGTGTGGCAGAGGTGTTGAACGAAGAACCAACAATAACAAATCCGGAGCATCCGGTGATGGAGGTGAAAGACGGTTCCATTATCTTTGACCACGTAAACTTTGCATACAATAGAAATGCAGACGAAAATGTTTTGTCAGATATTAATTTAAATATTAAGAGTGGAGAAACCATTGGTATCATTGGAGGAACCGGAAGCGCCAAGTCTACCCTGGTGAATTTGATTTCCCGTCTTTATGATGTAAAGGACGGCTCTGTTAAGGTGGGTGGCGTAGATGTACGTCGATACGATTTGGATGTCATCCGAAATGAAGTCTCTGTTGTACTTCAGAATAATGTCTTGTTCTCCGGCACCATTTATGAAAATTTGCGATGGGGAGATGAGAATGCCACAGACGAAGAGTGTCGCCGTGCCTGCCAGTTAGCATGTGCAGACGAGTTTATCTCCCGAATGCCTGACGGATATGAGACTTATATTGAACAGGGAGGGAGCAATGTGTCCGGTGGCCAGCGCCAGAGACTCTGTATTGCCAGAGCTCTGTTAAAGAAGCCTAAGATTTTGATTTTGGACGACAGTACCAGTGCGGTGGATACAGCCACAGATGCCAAGATTCGACGGGCATTCCGAGAGGAGATTCCGGGAACAACCAAGCTGATTATTGCCCAGCGTATCTCTTCTGTACAGGATGCAGACAGAATTGTTGTGATGGAAGACGGCAGGATTGATGGCATCGGTACCCATGAGGAACTGCTGGCTGCAAATGAGATTTACAGAGATGTCTACCAGTCCCAGACCGGCGGTGGGTCCGGTGACTTTGATGAGAAGGAGGGTGAGTAAAATGCCAAAGCCTGGAAAAGTGCCCCCAATGCAAAAGGGAAGCCTGAAAGCAAAAAAAGGAACCATGGGTCGTTTGCTTCGATATGTGGGCAAAAAATACAAATTCCATCTGATTGCTGTATTGATCTGTATTGTACTAAGCGTGCTGTGTAATTTGCGGGGTACAATGTTCATGCAGAATCTGATTGATGACTACATTGTGCCTATGTTACAGACCAAGAGCAGAGATTTCGGCCCGCTGCTGCGAGCCGTGTTGCAAATTGCATTCATATATGTGATAGGAATTCTGGCAACCTTTACCCAGAGTTTTATTCTGGCTGAAGTTACCCAGGGTACTCTGCGAGATTTGAGGAATGAGATGTTTGCTCACATGGAGGGACTGCCCATCCGGTATTTTGACACTCATCAACACGGGGATATTATGTCGGTTTACACCAATGATATCGATGCCCTTCGTCAGATGATTAGTCAGAGTGTGCCACAGATGATTAACAGTGCAATCACTATTGTAGGTGTGGTGGTTTGCATGATTATGTTAAGTGTGCCCCTTACCATCACCACATTTCTCATGGTGGGAGTGATGCTGTTTGTCACAAAATCCCTTGCTATGAATTCCGGGAAGTACTTTGTAGAACAGCAGAGAAATATTGGACGGGTTAACGGAAATATTGAAGAAATGATGAACGGGCAGAAGGTGGTTAAGGTCTTCTGCCATGAGGAGCAGGCAAAAGAGGAGTTTGACCGACTGAACGACGAACTTTTCGACAGCGCCAACAAAGCGAACAGATACGCCAATATGTTAGGCCCGGCCAACGCCCAGATCGGCAATGTCAGCTACGTGGTTGTGGCCGTTGTGGGAGGAATTCTTGCCATCGGTGGCTTCGGAGGCTTTACTCTGGGAGCCCTTGCCAGCTTCCTTACTTTCAATAAGAGTTTGAATATGCCCATTATGCAGGTGAGTCAGCAGTTAAACTTCATAGTTATGGCTATGGCAGGTGCGGAGAGAGTGTTTGATTTGCTGGATGAGGAACCGGAGGTGGATGACGGTTATGTCACTCTGGTAAATGCGAAAGAGGAGAACGGACAACTGGTTGAGGCCCAATCCCGTACCGGACTGTGGGCTTGGAAACATTATCATCAGGAGGATGGAAGCACCACCTATGTGAAGCTTCAAGGAGATGTGGTCTTTGACGACGTGGATTTCGCCTACGTTCCTGATAAGACGGTGCTTCACAACATCAAGCTTTTTGCCACACCGGGACAGAAGATTGCCTTTGTAGGGGCTACCGGAGCCGGGAAAACAACCATTACCAACCTAATCAATCGCTTTTATGATATTGCAGATGGGAAAATTCGATATGACGGCATTAATATCAACAAGATAAAGAAGGACGATTTGCGTCATTCACTGGGAATTGTATTGCAGGACACTCATCTGTTTACCGGAACCGTTGCGGAAAATATCCGCTATGGTAAGTTGGATGCCACAGACGAAGAGGTGAGAGCGGCGGCGAAACTTGCCAACGCAGACAGCTTCATTCGCCGATTGCCCCAGGGATACGATACGATACTTACAGGAGATGGTGCCAATTTAAGCCAGGGACAGCGCCAATTGCTGGCCATTGCCAGAGCTGCCATCGCTGACCCACCGGTATTGATTTTGGATGAGGCCACCAGTTCCATTGATACCAGAACAGAGAAAATTGTTCAGGATGGAATGGATAAGCTCATGGCGGGAAGAACCACCTTTGTCATTGCCCATCGTCTGTCCACCATACGAAACAGCGACTGTATTATGGTTTTGGATCAGGGCAAAATTATCGAGAGAGGTAACCATGAGGAATTGATTGCAGAAGGTGGAAAGTACTATCAACTATATACGGGCAAGATTGTAAACGCATAAGAATACAATGGATTTTCCTGAATTATTTTTCCAAAAAGTGTAAAGTTCCAGAAACCCCTGTCCGATAATAGTTTTGAAATAGTATCACTATGCCCTTTTATAGGTGGATACATCATTTTTGAAACGTAAGGAAGGGGTTTCATTATGAGAAAATACAAGGATGTAAAAGCAATGTCCAGGAGAGTGCTGTCCATTGTGCTGGCGCTTATGACGGTGGTGAGTACCATGTCAGGCTCCATAACCGGTGTGGCGGCAGAGACGGAGGATACATTATATCAAGAATCGGTGGATTTGCCGGTGGACATAGCAGGCGCAACGGTCTCGCCTGCTTCTGTTGTTGTGGATGTGGAGGATGAAAATCCCATTAATATCACCAACGATTTGCCTGAGGACTTTGACGGGACCATTGCCTACACCTCCAGTGATACTTCCATTGCCACAGTGGACGAAACCGGTGCGGTTACGTTGCAGGGTGCATCAGGAAGATGTGAGATTGTGGTTGTCATTACCCTGGGAGAACAGCAGGTAGAACGCAGAGTACAGGTGTGTGCTATTCAATCCTGCTTTCCTTGGCCGGAGGCAAATGAATACACGGGAGAGCCGATTGAAAAGGTCGTAACCGTCACCTGCGGCGATACCACCTTGGTGGAAAATACAGATTATATCCTTTCCTATAGCAATAATACAGATGTCACAACAGAAGACGCCAGAGCCCGGGTAGACATTACGGGTATGGGAGATTATGAGGGATATCACTTTGTCAGGGAATATCAGATTGTGGAGCCAGAGACGACAGAGGATGTGGCTCCGGTGAGCCTTTACGGGGTTACAGATACAGCGGTTGCAGCGGCTGCAGAATCTATAGATATCAACACGGTTGTGGACGTTCAACTTGAAAAATATACCTACACATATTCCGGGGACCAGATTAAGCCGGAAGTAACTTTTTATGATTTTGATGGCAATCTTTTGCCTGACTTCGCCAATAACTGTGAACCCATCAGTTATGCAAACAACGTCAATGCGGGGACTGCAACTGTCACCATTCGAGGCTCGGAGAGCAAGGGGTACACGGGAGCGCGGACGGAGCAATTTAGCATTTCGAGACTGAGCATAACCAAGTGTACTATGACAGTTACCGGTGGGGATACCCATATTTATACAGGGGAGCCTTATGAGCCTGAATTTACTTTGACCTACAATGGAAATGCTTTGGTGGCCGGTGAGGATTACAGCTACGAATATCGAAACAATGATGACGTGGGGCAGATGACGATTCATGTAGAAGGCCTAAAGAATTTCAAGGGATCTTTCGACAAAACCGTTAATCTGATTGGTGATTTCGAGAAGGATGCCGAGGTAATTATCGGAGGCAGATCTGCTACCAGACAAAACAATTATGCAACCAAGTATTCAACTCCCTACACAGGAACAGCGAAAGAGCCCTATGTGGAAATATCTGTAGGCGGGATAACGCTGGATGACAGCGAATACTTGGTGGATTACGATACAGACGAAAACGGCGACCCCATCAATCACACCGATGCAGGAACTGTAAAGGTGCGCTTAGAGGGAAAAGGCAAATACGCCGGAAAGATGATAGTGGCCACATATACGATTGCCCCGAGGCCTCTTTCCGGTTGCGTGTTTACGATTGAGTCCAAGACAAGAGTATACAATGGAGAGGCGATTACTATTGACGGAGAAACCTTTTCGTTGAAGCGTGGCTCAACAACTCTCAGATATGGGGAGGATGGCGATTATGTTCTTGAGTATGAGAATAATATCAATGCCGGGGATGCCACGGTAAAAGCCGTAGGTGTCAACAACTACTCCGGATACATAGAACAGAACTTTACCATATCCCCCAAATCCTTGAACGACTTGACAGATGTGACTATTCAGGGCGTAACAGATAAGACCTTTACAGGGAGCGAGATTACATTCCCTGAGGCAAAGGTGACATACAAGGACCAGAATGGTGTGGTAAAAGAATTGTCATCGGATGATTATAGTCTCTCTTATAGCAACAATGTGAATATCGGAACTGCTACCGTGACCGCGGTGGGAACGAGAAACTATAAAGATACGGTTGTTAAGACCTTCGAGGTGTTGCCAAAGACCTTTGAGGGAGTCACCTTTACAATTGCAGGCAGAACCATTACATGTAACAGCACCTATAAGCAGTCGGATGGCTCTTACGTGATGGAATCCGGGTATTCTGTTTTATATGATGGAACGGAGCAGAAGCCTACGGTAGTCATCAAGGATGGCTCTCAGGATTTGGGATGGAACGGTGTTAACTTTGCTTTTCGGGACAATATCAATGCGGGTCAGGCCTATGTGGAAGTGACCGGACAGTCTCCGTATACAGACCAGAAGGCCAGAGTGTATTTCACCATCGAACCAAAGGAATTTGGATCTAACATTAGTGTTTCTGCAATTTCAAAGCAGGCATATACAGGCTCGGGAGTTTGCCCGGAACCTGTGGTGAGGGACGGTATGACAGTGCTCACCAAAGATACAGACTACACCTTGACCTATACCAACAATATCAATGCGGCACCGGCAGACGGGGTGAATCCTCCAACGGTGACCATTGAGGGAATTGGCAATTATCGCGGAACGAAGACGGCAACCTTTACCATTGGTGATAATCTGGCCACAGCAACCTCTGAGATGATTACTTCAAATACTAAGGAGGCTGAGGACAGTTATGTGATTCCGTATCTGGGAACCAACCGTCCGAAGTTTAACCTAAAGATGGGAGCCATAGCTGTGGATGCCGCAAGCTACGATGTATCTTATCTCCCGTCAGGAGATGCCAACAGCGGAAATACGATCCAAGTAACCTGTACAGGTAAGAAGGGCTATTATGGAACCAAGGTGTTCTACTATACAGTGAAACAGGCCGAGATGGGAAGTTTCACCATTACCAACAAAGATGATGCCAAGGACAGCGGATTTCAGTATACTTACAGCAATCGCCAGATTAGTGTAAATCTGGAGGTGAAATATACCATCGACGGCAATGATATTCTTCTGACAAAGGATCGTGACTATATCATTTCCGGAGATGATTTGAACGGAAGTGATTTGAGGGGGACGGTGGGAACACATACCATAACCCTTACAGGAACAGGAAACTACACAGGTTCTCAGGATGTGACGTATACCGTGTCTAAGGGTAACATCAGCGATGCCCGTTACAAGGTATCAGCGATTCCGGACCAGATTTACACGGGCTATCAAATCAAGCCAAAGGTAATTATCACTGACACCAAGACCGGAAGTCAGTTGCAGGAGGATATCGATTACGAGATTACAGGATATTCCGATAATATTGCCATTGGAGAGGGCGTTGCGAAGATCAGCATCGCCGGTATCAACAGCTATGAGGGAATCCGGGAGGTTACGTTCAATATTGTACAGCGCAATATTGCAGATGATACCATTACCATCGCGCCTATTGAGAATCAAATTTATACCGGATCAGCCATTGAACCAAACGGATTATTGACGGTGTACTATGAGGGAAATCCTCTCAATAGTTCCGATTATGATGTGACATACAGCCAGAATGTGAACCTGGGATATGCCAACATTACCATCACGGGAAAGAATAACTATAAGGGTACAAAAACCTTTGAAAGAGCCTTCAAGATTGTGGGCAATATTTGTGATGAGAATAAGTTTACCATTCAGGGAGTGGGCCAGGATACGGAGTTTCCACTGAATGATGAAGGGGAAATTGACACTTCAAACATCACAGTGAAGTACAAAGATCAGGACACGCAGGTGGATAGTAGCAACTATAAGATTACACAGTTGAACTGTACCACGCCGGGTATGGGACAGATTAAGATTGAGGGCCAGAACGGCTGCTACGGAAGCAAGACCTTCGATGTTAAGGTGACATGTAATTTGGCGACAAATAAACGTGTCAAAGTTGAAAATATCAAAGACAGTTATGATTACACCAGCGGACAGATCAAGCCGGTACCCGTTGTTATCTACGAGGCAACCAACGGCAAAGTGGTACTCATAGAGGGTGTTGATTATCAAGTGATTTACGGGGATGGCACAGAAAATGCCAACAAGGATACCGGAACGGGAACCGTAATCATTAAGGGAATGAGTACCTCTTACTACAAGAGCCAGTATGCAAAGACATTCCAGATTGTTTACAACCTGGATACTGCCATTGTGACAGGTATTGACACTTCATATAATTATGACGGAACAGAAGTGACACCGCTTCCTGTTGTAACCTGCAAGGGAAAGACGCTGACAAAAGACATTGATTATGATGTGGCATATGCTTCTAACTCTGTGGCAGGAGAGGGTAAGGTGATTATCACTCCTCATGCTGGCAGCAATACCATCGGACAGAGAGAGATTACCTTCAGGATTGCCAAGGCCTCCATCACCGGAGCGGTCATTACCTATGACGGCAAAGACCAGACAACCATAGATGACAAGGACTACATTGCAGAGGACATCAAGCCTGCAGTAAAGGTGCTGTACAACGGTACGCCTCTTGTGGCTGGCAAGGACTATGCCGTAGGATACGAGGACAACAGAAATGCCGGCGTGGCAACCGTGAAGGTCACAGGCCTGGGCAACTATACAGGAACTGTGACACAGAATTTCAACATTAAGCCGTGGGATATCGGCACGGATGTGGTGGCTGAGGTGGCATCCGGGGATTATGCAGGCGGCAATCCTGTCATCCCACTGACGTATCTCATCTATAAGGGTCAGTCTTTGACAGAGGGAGAGGACTACGACTACACCACGGAATTTACAGACAATGTACAGGTGACTACAACTGCAAAAGTAACATTTAAAGGAAAGAACAACTTTACCGGAACACTGGTGAAGACCTTTGAGATTCGACCCAGTGATTTGGGCAATGGCTCCATTCAGATATCACAGACGGAGGTACCGTATACCGGTAACGTGATTTCTCTTGCAACCGTTAAGAGCGCAATTACGGTCACTTGTCCGATTGGGCAGGGAAGAACCCACACGTTGACAGAAAGTGAATTTGATGTGACCTGCGACAAAGAAATCAAGAATGCAGGAACATATACCATTGTGGTTTCCGGCAAAAATGGATTTTGCGGAACCCTTGAGTTGAGTATAACCGTAACACCAAAGGCTATTGACGATGCCAGCATTACTGTGGAGGATATTCCGAATCAGGCCTATGTAGACGGCAGCGCCGTAAAACCGGTGGTTATGGTGAAGGATACCGGTGTCATTCTCACAGAGAATAAGGATTATACCGTAAGTTATCGCAATAATACTACCTCCGGCAAAGCTACCGTAGTGATTACCGGAATCGGCAACTACACAGGCAACCGTGAGCAGTACTTCTATATTGGTGACAGCATTATCGGCCGATGTGAAATTGCATTGCAGCAGGGGCGCATCGTTTACAACGGTACACAGCAGACACCGATTATCAACACGGTGACTTTGGATGGAAGTACCCAGTTGCAGGAGGGCGTTGACTATGCCATAGCATCTGCAGATGAGAACGGGTTTGCATACGATTATACCAATGCGGGTGACAAGATTCTCCATATCAAAGGAATTGGAAAGTATTATGGAGAAGCTACCATAACATACAAGATTTATCCAAAGGTGGGCCAGCCGGAGAAGATTCTGGTTGAGCTGGATATGCCGCGAAATGAAGCCGGAGAATATCAGGCTTATTATAACGGAAGTGCCATCGAACCTGTAGTGCGTGTATACGACACAGAGATTTCTGATGTGGTGGAGATGGACGATTTGGACTACGATGTTGTCTACGATAATAATATTAATGTGGGCAAGGCTAATGTAGATGTGAAACTGAAGAGAAACTATGTCAGTGGCACAGAGAAAATAGTTCAGTTTGTCATTGCGAAGAAGACCATAGAGGATGCTATCGTTGTGCTGGATGAGGACAGAATTCATTACACTGGGCAGGAGATTACCCCGGCAGTTACCGTGAAGGCTTCCGATGGCACACCAATTCCTGCTGATGCATATGATGTGACATACCAAGACAATATCTGTGCGGGAGGCGCTAAGGTAATTGTCAGTGCCAAGGAAGAGAGCAACTACTGTGGTGCCATAAGCGAAGACTTTGTCATCTATGCGTCTCTGGCAGATGATGCTGACACCACCATCAGTGAGATTGGAATGCAGTTCTATACGGATTCCATGAGCGATATGCCTCGTCCGGTGCCGGAAATCATTTGCGGAGGCAAAAAACTGGTTATCGGTGAAGACGTTGATGTTACATACAACTATGTGGACGGAGATAGAAGCAAAGGAAAGATATCCATCTTCTCCAAGAAAGAGGACTACTACACAGACGCTGCAGAGAGAGTATATGACATTGGGCTGGATACGGATGTGCTGAACATTAGAGGATATGCCAATGCATACACCTACACGGGGCAAGCGATTCGTCCTGACTACGTTATTACCACACCTAGCGGAGAGTCTCTGACCTATCTGCCGGAGGAAGTTACATACACCAATCAAAGAACCACGGGAACTGTTTCGGGAGATACTGTTAACGTGGGAAGAGTAACCGGAAAGATACCATTGTATTATGAGGGAGCACCGCTTACCATGAATGGAACACAGGTGGTGGCTCAGGTGGAATTTAAAATTGAACCCAAGGCAATTACTTCCTGCGATATTGTGCAGTTATACAATGATACATACACAGGCAAGCAATTGACACCTCCTGTGACAATTCTATATAATAGTAACGAGTTGATTTCAGGTCGGGACTATACAATTAAGTATAGCAACAACGTAAATCCCGGAACGGCTTCGGTTGCTGTGGCGGGAAGTGGCAACTATGCAGGAAAGACCACCTTGCATTTCACAATTAAAGCAGCTAACATGGTGAACCTTACAGCAAAACCGGCGTCTACCAGTAGCATCACCCTAAGTTGGAATAAGGGAGCTAAGGTGAGCGGATACCAGATTTATAGCTCTGACGGCAGAAAACTGTATGGAAAAACAACGGGTCAGTCATTTACGGTGAAGAATCTGAAAGCGGCCACACAATATAGTTTTAAGGTGCGCTCCTACGTTACTGTGGGTAAAACCACTACTTATGGAGCATTTAAGACAGTGACAGCCAACACCAAAGTTGCCAATGTATCTGTGAAGGCAAGTTCTTCCAAACAGGCTCAGGCAACGCTGACCTTAAGTGCCGGAACAGCCATTGACGGATATGAGATTTATCGAAGCACCTCGGCTTCCGGAAAGTACAGCAAGATTGCATCTGTGCCAAAGAGCAAATCAAGCTATACGGACAAAGGGGTAAAGAGCAAGAAGACCTATTATTATATGGTGCGTGCATATAGGAAAATCAATGGCAAGTACCAGTATGGTTCTTACACCAAGGTGAAGGTTACTGTCAAATAGGGTTGGATAATGCAGAAACAAAAAGGCAGGTATACGATTGGCGAATATTCCTTCGAGACCTTCCACGAGTATCGTGAGGGTCAGGAGGATGTTCGCAAAATCGAATGTATTAACAAAGAGTTAAATATTCAAGATCCGGAAGTTGCGGTCCGTCTGTACAATGATATTCGCAGTGGCAAAATTACATTCAAATCCCCAATCGGAGATCAGTTTTTTGCCCACTTAGCGGATGTGGTGGCAGACAAGTCCGTGGGACTTCTGGAGGACAAAGCGGTCATTGAAGAGGCAGAGGGCAAGGTAAAATACCAGAAGATGTTAGGTATGGTATTTATATCCTTGGCCATTGTCTCTTTTGCTGTGTTTGGAATAGCGTCTCTGCGAGACATCATCACGACCCGGAAGATGCAGCAGATGTCCAGTCAGGTACAACAGAATGCACAGGACAACCAAAAGAATGAGGAACAGACCGGGGATAATCCGGACAAGATTGATGCGGATACGCTTACGGTGTTGCCGGAATATGAATCTTTGCTGCAACAGAATCCCGACATGGTAGGCTGGATTAAGATTGACGGCACGGATATTGACTTGCCGGTAGTACAGAGAGATAACACATATTATTTGGACCACAGCTTTGAGGGCAAAGAGAATGCCAATGGATGCATTTTTGTGGATGATCGCTGTGATATTGTGAATCCCACCACAAATACCATTGTCTATGGACACAATATGAAAAGCGGCATGATGTTTGGTGGGCTGAAACAATATTTGCAAGAGGGCTATCTGGATGCTCACAAGATGATTCAATTCAGCACAATCTATGAACACAGACAATATGAAATTGTGGCGGTAGGCTTGTCAAAAGTGCAGTATCAGGATGACAATTCATATCGATATTATGATTTTATTGATGCCCAATCGGATGAAGATTTTAAGGAATTTGTGGACAATATTAATCAGTTGGCCGTGTTTGGGGATGCAGGTGTCCTGACAAAGAGTGATAAGATAATCACCCTGTCAACCTGTAACAGTTATACGGAAGATGGACGATTATTTGTAGTAGCCAAACAGATAAATTAGGTGTATAATATACAATATATTGTGATTTTATGTACGGAGAGTTGTGATGAAGAGAGGAACCAAAGTTGGCTGGCTGTTGGTGGCAGTCTCAATAATAATGTGTGTATGGGTAATTGCAAGCCAGAGTGTTGACGCAGATCCTGCTGAGGATGGCTTTGTGATGAACGGCACAGAGCTGACCGGATATACCGGCGTGGGAGGGGATGTAGTGATTCCCGGTGAAGTCACGAGTATAGCATCAGGCGCCTTTGCCAATGCAACCGGAATCAGAAGCATAACCATGCCGAATAGTGTTACAGCTATGGGAACGGGAGTGTTCAGTGGATGTGAGAATCTGCAAGCCATTACGTTGAGTACCGGTCTTAGTGCCATTCCGGCAGATACTTTTTACGGCTGCGGAGCACTGGCGGCCATAAACATTCCGGAGGGAGTAGCATCCATTGGCAATCGGGCCTTTTATGGCTGTGATGGTCTGGCTAGTGTCACCATTCCTGCATCAGTGACAAGTCTTCCGGCGGACGCTTTGATGGATTGTAATAGTTTGTCTAACATAACAGTTGCGGCGGGAAATCCTTCCTATAAGTCTGCAGATGGTTGTCTGTACAATGGTTCCGGAAGTAAGCTTCTACTGGTGCCGGCGCAAAAGACATCCATATCTTTGGCGGCTGGTACAACCACCATTGGAACAGGGGCATTCAGAAATTCTTGCGTGGAGAGCCTGTCCTTATCGGAAGGTGTGACAACCATTGAAGTTGACGCTTTCACAGGCTCGGCCATTTCCAGAATTACGGTGCCCGCTTCGGTGACGACCTTTGGCTCTCAGAGTGGGTGGACACCGGATGCCATTACCGGATATGCGGATACCGCTGCTGAGACTTATGCCAAGAACAACAATATCCCATTTTATGTGATTGGAAATAATGGCACCACAGATGATCCTGTGGATCCGGGTGACGATCCTGTGGACCCGGGTGATGATCCTGTGGATCCGGGACAACCCGGAGATTCACCATCGGGTGATAATACCACAGAAGGTGGCTCATCGGGAGGTACCGGCAATAACACCGCAACCGGTGGTGCTCATGTCAAGGATGTGACGCCTACCACAGCGGATGGCATTGATCCCAGATTTTTCTTGTGCTTCGCTGTTTTTGCAGGAGGTGTGGGAGTGATTTTGGTAAGTCGTTTCAACAAGATAAAATACGTCAGTGACAGCAGACGTCGCTAAGATACAAAAGATACAGGTGCAGTCCCAAGGGCTGCACTTTTTTGTCAAAAGTGAGAGGGGGATGAAAATGATAACAAAATTGGTTGTGCAGGGCGTGTGTATCTTAATATATTCACTGGAAGTGGCAGCGCTCTTGTGGGTGTCCGAGTCCAAATATAAAAAGCAATATTATTTGAAGGTGAAGATGCTCTGCAGTATCTCGTTTATTCTGATTGGATTGGTTTATGCCGCAGTGAGCAGTCACTGGATATATTTTCAACAACTATTGCCAACATTGCTGTTTTGTGCACTGGGAGATTTCTTTATGGGATGCTTTCAGATTAGAAGGTATACCAGAAATATGATACTTGGAATTGCCAGTTTTCTTGTGGCCCATATTTGTCTTTTACTACTGTTGTACAGCGTTATTCCGGCCTTTTCCTGGTGGAATATATTGTTCCCCGTCATTGCCGTTTTTCTTCTTTGCCTTCAAAAGAAGATGTTGCACATGCATTACGGAAGACTTTGGGCACCGGTTCTGTTTTACTGCATTTTCCTCTCCCTGGACCTTGCCAAGAGTATTGAGGTAATGATTCTTCGACCTTGCATTTCCTCGGCATGGATTGGAGTTGGGGGAATGCTATTCTTCCTGTCAGACTATACCTTGAATTTCTGCTACTTCCACAAGATGAAAAGCAAGAGTAGAGCTACAGCTATGAATTTAATTAATCTGGGGAGTTATTTCCTGGGCATTCTTGCCTTTGACATAAGCATTTTATATTTTGTGAGATAGAAATAGCGTGACATTTCTTAATTTGAGATGTCACGCTATCTTTATGCCATGAATTACACTATGAAATTGCCTGTTTCTTAACAGTTTCAAGAGCTTTGGAAACAGGTGGAAGAGCAATGATGATTAAAGTGATCAAAGCTTCCGCACCGATGTAACATCCGTTGTAGGCAAGAGAATATACAGCGGCATTTGGGAAAGTCTCCGGAGCATACATACCGAAGAAAATCCAGCCGGAGAGGAAGGTGAAGAAATATCTTCCAAGAACACCTACCAGATATCCTTTGATGAGGCCATACTTTTTGTTGGAAAAGAGACCGGAGAGTCCCAGAGCACCAAAGCCCAGCAGATAATCCACCATCATTTGAGGGAAACTAAGGATATAAGGATCAATAATCAACTGCAATACACCATAGGCAATAGCTGCAGTAAGACCGGCACCTAAGCCGTACCAATATCCGACCAATACAATGAACAACATGGAAAGCAGAGTGACGGAACCACCCATTGGCATGTCAATAATTTTAATCATAGAGGTTACCATTGCAAGGGCAATAGCCATGGCAGAGAAAACAAGCTGCTTGACGCTCATTTTTTTCTTGGAACCGAAGATGGCTGAACCTACTAATAACAGACCGATAAACAATAGCACAAATACTGTGTAACCGGCGGTGGTGAAATCAAATGCTCCGTCGGCATTAGGGGTTACAAAAAAACTCATAAAAAAATCTCCTTTCGTTTGTAAATACTAGGAGATAAAGGATACAGCTTCCTTCCGTCGGCATTGTCCGATTCAAGTAATAAGGGTCGGTGAAAATCACCTCTCAGCGTATATGCGCCCCTAGCATTTCGATTATTGAATTGTTTTCAAACGTCTGGTAGTATAACAATTAATGAATAAAATGTCAAGGAGTTGCCAATGATTACATTATTATCCAGAATATTGATTACTCATCCTCAGGACTATCAGGATACGGAGGTGCGAAACGCATACGGAACCTTGTGTGGAGCGGTGGGGATTATCCTCAATATCTTTTTGTTTGCCATTAAGTTCGGAGCAGGCATCATCAGCCACTCCATCGCCATTACGGCAGATGCCTTTAATAATCTGTCGGATGCCGGTTCCTCAGTGGTCACCCTGCTGGGCTTCAAACTTTCCGGGGCAGACCCGGATCCGGAGCACCCCTTTGGACACGGACGCATAGAGTATATCTCCGGTCTTATTGTTTCAGGGATTATTATTCTGATGGGGTTTGAACTGCTTAAGGACTCTGTGGACAAGATTATCCACCCGCAGAACACAACCTTTTCTGCGCTGGTGTTAGGCATTCTTTTGGTTTCTATCGGTGTGAAACTATACATGGCATTTTACAATCGCAGCATTGCGGCAAAGATTGATTCTGCCGCGATGAAGGCAACCGGGACAGACAGTTTAAGCGATGTGTTGGCAACGACCATTGTGCTGGTATCTATGGTGGTGGCCCATTTTACAACCCTTCACATTGACGGAGTTTGTGGAGTGATTGTTGCGTGTATCATTCTTATGGCAGGCTTTTCTGCGGGAAAAGAAACCGTGACGCCTCTGCTGGGACAGCCTCCGGAGAAAGAGTTTGTGGATGAGATACAAAGAATTGTTCTTGGACAGGATGGCATTGTAGGCATTCATGACCTGGTGGTTCATGACTACGGTCCCGGCCGCGTGATGATTTCCCTACACGCGGAAGTTCCGGCTGATGTGGATGTGATGGTGTCCCATGATATTATTGATGTGACGGAGCATCTGTTAAAAACTCAATTAAAGTGCGATGCAGTGATACATATGGATCCGGTGGAAGTGGACAACGAGGAAGTGTCTGCTCTCCGCAATCAAGTAAAAGATGTAGTGAAGCAGTGGAATGAAGAGGCCAGTATTCACGATTTCCGAGTGGTGTTTGGAACCACACATACCAACCTGATCTTTGATGTGGTACTTCCCTATTCCGTAAAAGCAACCCATGAAGAGGTGATAGAGGAACTGCAACAGTTGATATGGAAACACATCGGCAAAGAATATATGACGGTCATTGATATCGATCGCTCTTACATATAAACAAAACACCCCGGAAAGGGGTGTTTTGTTTATTCCACGTAACTGATAAAAATGTTACCCGCATTTTCAAAGAGCTTGACTGCTTCCTCCATAGATATTCTGCTATAGCGGTCGGTGTCAGAGTGATATACCACAATGGAGGTGGCGTCATACCCGATAATCAACAAGGCATCCGTCGGGCCTGTTCGGGCATATACAGGTGCATTGTGGCTTACATAATAAAGTACTTGAGATAGCGTGCATCCGGATAAATCCAGTACCAAATCGTCTTTTAGTGCCTTCTGGATAATGGAAACAGGAGTTTCGCCCCGGTCTAAGAGGGCGTGTACCTCAGTGTTTTCTCCTTTCCGAACCAGCATGGCACTGATGGCACCGGCAGAAGTATTGGCAGAGGCATCGGAGGCTCCGACTTCAACATCCAAAAAGGCGTTGATATATGTCTTCTTTCCTCGCTTCCATACATAGCGCTGCTGGTTATCGATGACGATACCCATCTCTTCATCCGCGGCGTTGATGGCCTTTGTGAGATTCTGGGTGGTCAAGGTCACCTGGTTGCCAACATAGACAAAGAAGGTTTGCTCCTGCTGAGAGGCTGATACTGACATACTGCGAGTCTGGGCCGTCACAGCAAGACCGGCAATCTCTCCGGAAAAGGCATTGATGGAGGAACCCTCCTCCAGCTCTGCCAAAACAAATTGTGTGACGGAACCCATATTTTTGGTACTCTTTTTGGCCAGATCCACAGTTTTATTTTGTTCTCCGGCGCTGTCTTTGATGGTATCTCCCTCAGCCGGAACGAAGGTGCCGTTGGATTTTTGAACCCGATCCAGATACAGTGTGAAGGATTCCTTGGACACTTCTGTTACATAATATCCGGATTTCTGATAATCCTTAAGGGTATCAAAGTTCTTTGATTTGGTATCCACAATCTTAACGTGAGACATGGGATAAATGTCGCTTCCTGCTGCATCTTTTGTAATATCGGAAGTGGCTGCAATCCCATAGACAAAATCTTCTGTCATAAAGGCAAGAGGTTTTATTTTCGTACCATTCTCTGCCTTGATTTTGCGCACCTTTTCTGTTTCCAGATCCATAATGGAGATTTCATCCGCCATTTCACCACTGTCAATCCACGCCACAAACTGTCCTGATTGAGAGACGGCGTATTGACCGGAGTGAAGACCTTTGATTAACTCCTGGGTGGTCAGATCATTCAGTCCCACCTTTGCCAAGGTTCCTCCCAACATAATATAGAAATCACCCTGTACATTCTCGTAGAGAAGGTTGCTAAAATTGGCGTTTAGAATCTGATAGGAGTGGGTGGAGGAAATAAATACCTGTTCGACAGCTTCTTGCTTTGCACTGTTATAGTGGTACAGATTGATGCCGCAGTCTCCCTCATGCTCTCCCCGATTCATATATCCGTAAACCACAAAGTCCATGTTTCCGGTCTCGTCAATATTTAAAATGCGGATATTGTGCTGCTGGTAATTCTGACGATGGTCTGTTGGGTCGTCAATAAAGCCAAACACCTTGGTAAAGGTTTGTTTGTTCTGATTATACTCAAAGAGTTCTCCCCCCTGCACAAAGCTTACAATGGTACCAGTCTCATTGGACAGGTATTCCACATCAGATGTGGCCACACCTAAGGTGAGAATGTTATCCTTTACTGTTGCCGAATCGGTGTTGAGGAGCTGCTCCATGGTGCGTTGATAGTCCAGCAGATAAATTTGCTCCGGTGTATAGCGTATTTTGAAATATTCTTTTACATTGAAATAGGCAGTAACACCATCCTGCTCATCGGTCATCAAATAATAATAGACTAGGGAAATATAGTCGTCGTTCATATCGGTGAGCTGAATAAGAGGTTCCTTTAGAATCTTTCCGGTAAATCCTTTCCAGCCAATCTGATCCAAGGAGGAATCAATGCCTACGTTGGCCAGAGTCTCTGTGTCACAGTAGGGAGAAGTCTCCACATAAGAAGCCAAATCCTGATAATTCTCGCTAAGAGCGGTGTTGTGGAAATTCTGCGCAAAGGCAAGGCATTTCTTCATATCGCTGTTGGGAGGGAGCATAATGCGGGTGTAATAGTGGAGCTGTTGCTCCTCGCCCTGCAACGTTAAAATGAACAGGTATTCCTCCCCGACCTCCACAAGATTTTCCACTTGCACTGTGGCAGACATAATGTCTCCTTGTGTTTCCCAATCTGAGATTCCCGTGTCAGCGATTTTGCGCTGCGTATCCAGACTTCGAATTTCATAGGAAGTATCCTTCACGGAATACCCTAAGGTGTCAATTTGTAGGGTCATTTTACGCTGACTGTCCAGAGGAATCAGTGCATCTCTCATATAGCAGGCATCCATCTCGTTGATGTAGCCATGGAGTTCACCCATGGTTTTGCCGTAGGATTCCACGGTGACCAAAGGCAGAGTGGCTTCTGCCATAGTTACGTGTTTCTCTGGGGGACGTCTGTTAAGTAAAATCTGGAAAAAAACCAGGAAAATAATAAAAATAACAGCAAGAATCCCTATGCGTTTCTTGATTTCTTTGGGAATTCCTTTTTCTCTGAAATATAATTTTGCCATCTGTCTCTCCTATGTGGTTCCCTTGCATTCACCTTGGGAAAATGGTATAATTCTCGGCGGAATTGATAGCTGTATCAACATGATAGCAACCCGGATGGAGGAAATCAGATGCACGAACATACTCACGATCATGAGCATTGTCATGAACATGATCATACACATACACACTCGCCGGAACACGACAAGGCGGTGATTAATCGATTAAACCGTGCCATCGGTCATCTGGAGGCCGTCCGTACTATGGTGGAAGAGGGCAGAGACTGCAGCGAAGTACTGATTCAGATTGCGGCAGTGAGATCTGCCATCAACAATGTTGGTAAATTCATCCTGAAAGAGCATATCAGCCATTGTGTGGTAGATGCTGTGGAGACAGGAGACCAACAGTGTCTTTCAGACCTGGAGGACGCTATCAATAAGTTTATTAAATAAATACAGTGGTTATATTTTACCACTCTTTCATCTACGTGTCTTGTTAGTTTCACATTTTTATCACAATTTTATTTATACTTTGATAATTGTGAAATGGCTGAATAAATACGAAAGGTATAGATATGGCTACTTCGTAAACTTCTAGGAGGTTTGGAATGAAAAAGTTTTGTTCAAAAGTTGGAGAGATGTTCCAAAAGCTGTCCAAAGCATGGAAAACATTTGCCGATAAGATTCCTAAGCCAAAGTTTTTGTCGAAAATCTTTGGATCTGAAAAATATAAAAAATTCTCAAAGTGGTTGAATGATTATTCTCTTATAGAGCACATTCCGCTATCTTTGATTATGTGTTTTGTCATGGAATGGCTTTCCCGACATTCCTTTGTGGAGGCCTGGGGGTTTGTGGTGAATCACACAGGGGCATACTTGTACAATTCCTATTTGATTTTTGTGTGTTACTCTCTCTGCTACCTGATTACCAGAAGAACCTTTGTGAGGATGATTGTCAGTGCCGTATTTGTGGCATTGGGAATCACCAACTGTATCATATTGATTAATCGTGTCACGCCTTTTGGATTCACGGATTTATACATGATTGGTGATCTGTTTACCATGCAGAACACCAACTATTTTACCTCGCA
>JAQXIY010000073.1 GCA_029008035.1 Lachnospiraceae bacterium | reverse complement strand
TATTTTTGTGAAAAACACAAGGATTATTTTTAATTAAGATAATTTCTAGGTTACTCTACATCCTGAAGTGCTGCAAAGTTTTCCTCACCTGTACGGATCTTAACGACCCTCTCAACAGGATATACAAAGATTTTTCCGTCTCCCACATGACCTGTGTAGAGAACTTTCTTGGCAGCTTCAATAACGGATTCTACCGGAATCTTGCTAACAACGACCTCAACCTTAACCTTTGGAAGTAAGGTTGCATCCATCTCAACACCACGATATTTCTCGCCGACACCCTTCTGGATACCGCAACCCATAACCTGTGTCACTGTCATACCGGTAACACCTAAGTCGTTCATAGCTTTCTTTAACTTCTCGTATCGAGTCAATTTTGCAATGATAACAACCTTGCTGATACCTGTACTTGGGAATCCCGGATTTACTACCTGAACCGCTGCATCCTTCTTCACGTCGGATGCCTTCTCGTAATCCTCTTCTCCAAGGTCTGTGTTCTCGTTCATATCCATAGTCATTGTGTTTGAAATATCCATCAAGCTGAAACCTGCATATGCAGATGGAAGGCCATGCTCTGTTGCATCCAAACCTGTAATTTCTTCCTCCTCAGAGACACGGAGTCCATTGGTTGCCTTAATTGCAAGGAAGGTAATAGTGATGGTGACTGCTGTCCAAGCTGCCACAGCCAACACACCGAGAAGCTGCAATCCCAAAAGTTTGAAACCACCGCCGTAGAAAAGACCTACCATAGTGTTGCCTGCTGCATCTGCAATGCCATATCCGGGAGCGGAATCTGTGGCAAAAAGACCAACTGCGATGGTTCCCCAGATACCATTTAAGCAGTGAACTGCAACGGCACCAACCGGGTCATCCACGTGAAGTTTGTAATCCAAAAGCCATACACCAAATACTACCAACACACCGGCAACAATACCGATAATAACAGCTCCGAGAGCATCTGTAACATCACAAGGCGCTGTGATTGCCACCAAACCTGCCAGAGAAGCATTCAAACTCATAGAAACATCAGGCTTGCCATATTTCACCCATGTAAGAATCATACAGGTGACGGTGGCTACTGCCGGTGCTATGGTTGTTGTAAGAAAAATAGAGCCGAGCTGCTCAACAGAGGTTGCTGCTGCTCCGTTAAATCCATACCAGCCAAACCAGAGAATAAATACACCAAGGGCACCCAGCGGAAGGTTATGTCCCGGAAATGCATTTACTTTTACAATCTTGCCTGAGCTGTCCTTCTTAAATTTACCAATTCTTGCACCAAGAATCTTAGCGCCAATTAAGGCAGAGATACCACCTACCATATGTATTGCACATGAGCCTGCAAAATCGTGGAAACCAAGCTGTGCTAACCAGCCACCTCCCCAAATCCAATGAGCTTCAATCGGGTAAATAAGTGCTGAGATAATGGCGGAATATATACAATAAGACAGGAACTTTGTTCTCTCTGCCATGGCACCTGAAACAATGGTTGCTGTGGTTGCACAGAAAACCAAATTAAATACGAAGTTAGACCAGTCAAAATTGGCATAACTTGTAAACAAATCAAACCCGGGCTTTCCGATAAGTCCAATCACGTCCTCTCCCAGCAGCAAACTGAAACCAATGAGGATGAACATTACGGTACCAATACTAAAATCCATCAGGTTCTTCATAATAATATTACCGGCATTCTTTGCCCTGGTAAAACCAGCCTCCACCATTGCAAATCCGGCCTGCATCCAGAAAACGAGTGCGGCACCGATTAAGAACCAGACGCCGAAGACATTTCCGTTTACCAGATCGATAATCATACTTTCTTTCATAGTCATTTCCTCTCTTTCTTACAAAAGGCGTGACCCGGTCCTCTCGAACCAAATCACGCCTTTGTGAATTTTATGTCAAAGGATATTTCCCGTCCAGACAAGCCTTGCACAAGCCAAGCTCCCCAGTCATTTCGGATAAATCCTCTAACTCCATATAATGTAATGTATCTGCCCCAATGTGTTCACATATCTCGTCAATGGTTAAGCTGTGAGCAATCAATTGGGAGTCTGTTGGTATATCCGTTCCATAGTAGCACGGATGTAAAAAGGTCGGAGAACATATTCTCACATGTACCGCTTTCGCCCCTGCCTTTCTAAGCATCTTGATGAGGTTGGCGATGGTAGTACCTCTCACGATGGAATCATCGATGAGAACAATGGACTTTCCTTTTACCACCGGTTCTAAGACACTGAGCTTCAAGTGGACGGAGGTTTCTCGTTCCCCCTGTGTGGGCTTGATAAAAGTGCGCCCCACATAACTGTTTTTTTGGAATGCCAGCGCAAACGGAATCTTAGATTCCTGGGCATATCCAACTGCCGCCGTGATTCCGGAATCCGGGACACCCACCACAATGTCGGCGTCCACCTGATTTCTTCTCGCCAATGCACGGCCGGCTCGAATTCTGGCTTCATAGATGCCAATGCCATCCATAACAGAATCCTGTCTGGCGAAATAGATGTATTCAAAAATACAATGGGCTCTTTCGTCCCCGCAAAGACTTTCGTCGCTGACAACGCCATCCTCGGTAATAATCACCATCTCACCGGGCTTTACATCCCGGACAAAGGTGGCTCCTATGGTGGACAAAGCACAGCTCTCAGAAGAGAGTACATATCCATCATCCAGTTTACCCAGACATAGAGGCTTAATCCCCAAGGGATCCCTCACCCCAATCAATTTCCTAGGGCTCATAACAAGTAAAGCAAAACCGCCTTTTATCTTTGTCACCGTGTTTTTGATGGCTTCCTCTACACTCTTTGTCTTTGTTCTCTCCTTGGCAATCTGAAAAGCAATCACCTCAGAGTCTGTATCTCCCCGAAAGATGGAACCCTCGCTCTGAAGAGCCTCTCTCAGTTCAGCGCTGTTGATGATGTTGCCGTTATGTGCCACCGCCAAGGTGCCCTTCAGATAATTCAAAACCAGCGGCTGAGCATTCTCCACACAACTCTTTCCGGTGGTGGAGTAGCGAACATGGCCAATTCCCATATTGCCCTGCAACTGCTCCATCTCTTTCTCGGAAAATACGTCCCGCACAAGCCCCATATCTTTGTGAAAACTAATGTTGCCAATAGGCCCTGCGGTATTACAAACGCAGATTCCTGCGGATTCCTGTCCCCGGTGTTGCAAGGAACACAACCCGTAGTAAATGTCCCTTGCCACTTTTGCGCCTTCTTTGCAGTGCAGTCCGAAGACCCCGCATTCCTCATGTATTTTGTCAGATATCATTTAACTTTTGACTCCTATACATAAAATAACATATCTGAATAGCTAGGATATGGCATCAATTCGCTTGGAATGTACTCCTCTACCTTATCGGCAATGGCACGAATGTCTTCCATCTTCACAAGGATCTCATCATGGTAGAATCTAGCCTGATCCAGTTCTTCCATAGACTCTGCCTTTGTAACATCTGCTGCCAACTCTTCTGCCATATCGTAAAGCTTATCCATACTCTCTGAGCAGAGCTGCAATAACTTTTTCTCAGAGGCAACAGAGAGGCTCTCATCAATAGATTTCTTCTGCATAGCTTCCTTGGAAACCTTGTCGGAGAACTTGCTCACTGCTGGGAGGAAATCGTGCTTCAACATATCCAGTAAGGTCAATGCCTCAATATGTATCGTCTTAGAGTAGTTCTCAAGAAGAATCTCATATCTTGAGTCTATCTCACTCTCTGTAAAGATGCCGTGCTTTGTAAACAGTTTCACATTCTTTGGATCCTTGAATACCGGCAATACATCAGGAGTGGACTTCAAGTTATACAAGCCTCTCTTCTCAGCCTCTGCCACCCATTCATCGGTGTAGCCATTTCCGTTAAAGATGACTTTCTTGTGTTTAACAATTGCTCTCTTCACCAATTCATGAACAGCCTTTTCCATATCTTCCTGGCCGGAAAGTTCCTCGTAGAACTGACTCAGTGCTTCTGCAACTGCGGTATTTAACACGATGTTGGGGCCTGCCACATTGATGGCAGAGCCAAGCATACGAAATTCAAACTTATTTCCTGTAAAGGCAAATGGTGATGTTCTGTTACGGTCTGTGGTATCCTTATAGAAATGAGGAAGAACCGTAGCACCTGTCTCCATAGGAACTCTGCCCTGCTCGTTAAAGAAAGTATCATTCTCAATGGACTTGAGTACTTCTGTCAGTTCCTCTCCCAAGAAAATGGATACGATGGCAGGTGGTGCCTCATTTGCCCCCAATCTATGGTCATTGCCTGCACTGGCTGCGGACAATCTCATCAAATCTGCATACTCATCAACAGCCTTGATAACTGCCATCAAAAATACTAAGAACTGAATGTTATCAGCAGGTGTCTTGCCCGGATCCAACAGGTTATCTCCCTGGTTGGTTGTCATAGACCAGTTGTTATGCTTGCCGGAACCGTTGATTCCATCAAACGGCTTCTCGTGAAGAAGACAAACAAAACCATGTTTCTCAGCCACTTTCTTCATAATTTCCATAGTCAACTGGTTATGATCAACAGCCACATTTGTGGTGTCAAAGACAGGGGCCAACTCGTGCTGACTTGGAGCAACCTCATTGTGCTTTGTCTTTGCGGGAATGCCAAGCTTCCACAATTCCTTATCCAAATCATGCATATACTCTGCAACTCTTGGCTTTAATGCACCGAAATAATGATCTTCCATCTCCTGACCCTTTGGAGGCATAGCTCCCAAAAGTGTTCTTCCTGTGAAAATCAAATCACGACGCTTTTTGAATGCTTCCTTGTCTATGAGGAAATATTCCTGCTCCGGTCCAACCGTGGTGGACACGCCGGTAACCTCTGTATTGCCCAACAGATGTAAAATCTTTGTGGCCTCTCTGTTCAACGCCTCCATAGAGCGAAGCAATGGTGTTTTCTTATCCAACGCCTCTCCTGAGTATGAACAGAACGCAGTAGGAATATATAATGTGCGATCTTTGATAAATGCCGGTGATGTAGGATCCCAAGCTGTATATCCTCTCGCTTCAAAGGTTGCTCGAAGACCACCTGACGGGAAACTTGACGCATCCGGCTCGCCCTTAATTAATTCTTTTCCAGAGAAGTCCATAATGACTTCGCCGTTGCCTACAGGAGAGATAAAACTATCGTGCTTCTCTGCAGTAAACCCTGTCATAGGCTGGAACCAATGAGTAAAGTGTGTAGCGCCATGCTCTACAGCCCATTCCTTCATAGCTACAGCAACTGCATTTGCCACATCAAGCTCAAGATGTGTGCTGTTCTCGATGGTTTTTTTCAGTGCCTTGTAAATGTCCTTTGGCAATTTATCTCTCATTACAGCATCGTTAAATACCAGACTTCCATATAACTCTGTAACATTTTGTTTCATAACGGTTCTCCTTTAACACTTATTTACCACTTTGTATTTGCAAGATATCCCGGAAATACCCCGCCAAACAAAAAAGGCACTCTGGACTCAAGTCCAAAGCGCCTTTGCTTTATGCCATTAGTATACCCCTTAATTTTTCGTTGTCAAGAATTTTTTTCATTAATTTTCCTGTTTTTTATGGGGCAATGCTTTCATATGGGACATCATCCCACGCATCTTTTCCTCTTCCACAGCCCCATTCATGAACTGATATCCCAGTACCCGGGACAGACAAATACGGCTGATGCTCTCACTGATTTCTTCCTCTGTGAAATCTCCGATTCCATTGACACAGATGGCCGCAATCCCCTGTGCATACATACACATATCCTTGATTAATCGGTCTGCCTCATCACCGGGAATGTCAAAGGTGCGTTCCAGTTCGCCTCTCATAACTTTGATCAAATCCTCAAAGTCCTCATTGATAAAGCCCATCACCTGCATCTTTTCATTGCCCGTAAGAAAAAGCAATTCATAGACCCGTGGATTTTCCTTGGCAAATCGAATCCATCGCATACCAAATTCCTTAAATGCCGGAAAATATTCCGCCGACTCCTTTAAATATTCGTAGCAATTTGTGGATGCCATATGATAGACTTCTGCTTTTAATTCATCCATTCCATTGAAGTATGTGAAAATGGGAGCCGTGGTAGTTCCCAAACATTTTCCAACTTCCCTGGCAACAACGCCATCGATTCCCTTTTCTTTCATGAGCCGGTAAGCCGCGGCCACGATCTCTTCTTTTTTGTATTTTGGTTTCGGCGGCATAATATCACCCATCCTTTCCCCTCTGTATTCATACACATGTTATGCAACACATCTGTATCCTACAAAGGAAAAGGGAAAATGTCAATATTTGTTTTTATAAACTGCATCAATAAATAAATCGCGAAACGTCATGGTTCCGCCATCCAATGCATGGGTCTGTTTCTCTGCCTGCCCTGCGCATAAAGAAATCATCTTTATACAGGCGGTGGCACTATCCAGTCCGGGAGAGCATGACAAAAATGCTCCCAAAAGGACGCTGGACATACATCCGGCCCCTGTGATTTTAGACATCAGTGGGCTTCCGCCCTCCACTGCGATTTCACGTTTTCCCTCCACAAGATAGTCTGTCTTTCCCGATGCAATGATGATGGCACCGGTCTTCTCCGAGAGAAAATGTAATTGTTCTAAGTCCACCTGCTCATCCGGTGCCGCATCCACTCCCATGGAAGTGGCAACGCCGGTTGAAAGAGCACGTATCTCCGACAGATTGCCTCGGATACAATCCGGTGCCACCTGTCTCATCAGTTCTATGGTCTGCTCTCTTCGATAGATGGCTCCCGATGCCCCCACCGGGTCAAGCACAATGGGAATTCCGGCTTTTTTTGCCGCTTTCCCCGCCAGCAACATGGCATCATAGGATTCCATTGCCCCCATATTCAACACCAGCGCATCACAGCAGGTAGCGATTTCCTCCACCTCTAAAGGATGATGAGCCATGGTTGGGGATGCACCCACCGCCAACAACACATTGGCACAGTCATTCACTGTCACCACATTGGTGATGCAGTGGATCAACGGACGTCTCTTTTCAATTTCACCACGAATTTTTTGTATACTTTTCATGACATTCTTATCTTAAACTTTCCTGAAACTTGGCAATCAGTCCCATTCGATGGAACACATTGGTAAGCACGATTGCTATAATGGTTCCCCCACAGGTGCTGATCAAAAAAGGTACTACAAAGGTAAACAGGGTAGCCGCATCATTGTTCAAAAGAAGGGCTGCCACCGGGTAAGAAAGCATTCCTCCAACAATCCCGGTGCCGAACACCTCTCCCACATAAGCAGCGGGAAGTTTTTTCACATACTTGTACAAAAGTCCTGACAATAAAGCTCCGCACATACTACCCGGGAAGGCCAGCAGAGTGCCCAACCCCATCATGTTTCTGATGAGACTTGCCACAAATGCGCTGGCAAGACCATACCAAGGTCCCAGGAATACGGCACACAAGATGTTTACCAGATGCTGTATAGGCGCACATTTGGAGCCGAAGACCGGGAAGGAAAACAAAGATCCCACAACCGCAATGGCTGTGAAAAGTGCAGCAAGTGTCAGTTTTTTTACGTTAGCGTTTTTCATTTTTCTCTCCTTCGGACTCCCGCCCTAAGGACGAGAATCTCTATGTTATTTTTTTCTTTCCAAATGCAACGTCATCCTGCCCCAACGCAGAGCGAGACTGAGTTGGAATGGCGAAGGCATGATTCATGGGTCCGCTCCCCTTTCCCAAATCCAGCATAGCCCCCAGAGCCTTGGATATATAGTCCTTTGCCAGAGACACAGATTCTGAAAGGTCATATCCCTTTGCCAGATTGGACGCAATAGCGCTGGATAGAGTACAGCCTGTTCCATGGGTGTTTGGATTTTGGATGCGATTTCCCCGGAACCACTGATGTGTCCCGTCCGCCATGACCAGAAGATCATTGGCATCATTCAGACTGTGACCACCCTTGCACAAGACAGCACAACCGTAGGTTTCGCTAATCATCTCAGCTGCGCTTACCATATCCTCTTCTCTTTTTACCTTGCGGTTTGCCAACACTTCCGTCTCAGGAATATTGGGCGTAATTACCGTTGCAAGAGGCAATAATTCTGTTTTCAAGGTATGGATTGCCTCCTCACTGATCAGACGAGCTCCGCTGGTAGCCACCATCACCGGGTCTACCACAATGTTTGCCGCATCATATTCTCTCAGTTTTTGAGCAATCACTTTGATTAGATTGCCGGATGAAACCATACCTGTCTTAATGGCATCAGGACGGATGTCTGTAAAAATACAATCCAACTGCTCTGCTAAAAATTCAGGAGTCACCTCCATAATTCCTGTTACGCCGGTAGTATTTTGTGCAGTCAAGGCGGTGATTGCACTCATGGCATATACGCCATGTGCAGTCATGGTCTTGATGTCTGCCTGTATGCCGGCGCCTCCGCTGCAATCACTTCCAGCGATTGTTAATGCTGTGTTCATCACATTCTCCTTTGCATTAATTTTATATAGCGACCTAAGGTGGTGCCCCCAATCTGCCGCTGTGTGAATGGACGGATAAGATACTTACCTGGAAATCTCCAGCGCTTCCTCCGCCAATTTTTTTAGTTCTCTTGATGCTGATACAATATCCTGCTGATGAAAGATGGCTCCCACCACGGCAAACCCTTGCATATGTCTGCCCTTCAATTGCAACAGATTGTCCCTGTTTATTCCACCGATAGCCACAACGGGAATGGACACGCTGTCGCAAATAGCATCCAATGTGTCGAAGTCCATAGGCTTGGCATCTGACTTGGTGGCTGTGAAAAAGACCGCTCCACTCCCCAGATAAGTGGCCCCGGCAGCTTCCGCAACTCTTGCCTGTTCTATGGTCTTTGCTGTAATACCAATGATGGCCTGCTCTCCTAAAAGTTCTCTGGCCCTGCCTATCTCCATATCGGACTGTCCCAGATGAACACCGTCAGCTCCAATCTCCTTAGCCAGCATCACATCATCATTAACGACAAAGGGTATGCCATACTGTCTGCAGACCGCCAGAACCTCCAACGCCTCTTGCTTTTTTTCTAGACCTGTGAGGTTCTTTTCCCGCAACTGAATAATGGTAACTCCGCCTTGAATTGCCTGTTCCACCTGTTCTTTCAGACTCTCTCCAGGTTCCACTGTATCGGTAATGCCATATAAAGTATAGTCTGTCATGCAACCTTCCTCCCAAAACAAAAAACGCACAAACACCGTGGCGGTATCTATGCGTTATGCTCGCAACTATATCCCTCCGTTGGCATTATCCAAATCAGGTTACGGGTCGAGATTTGCAATCTCCTCTCAGCCTGCTTCACACGCAAGCTCCCCTTGTCATATTTTCTTAAATGATAATCAATTACGCGGGAAGTGTCAATATGTGACTTTCATCTCGGTGCCTTCCCCCACGGTGCTGTGCACTTCAATCTTTGCATCGTGAATCTCTACAATATGCTTCACAATAGCAAGACCCAAGCCTGTTCCTCCCGTCTCTCTGGATCGACTCTTATCCACCCGATAAAATCTCTGAAAAATGCGCTCCTGCTCGTGTTCAGGAATGCCGATGCCGTCGTCCCTCACCGTCAGGGTGGGGGAAACTCCGCCTCGAACCTTCACCCATACATGGCCTCCCTCATTGTTGTATCGAATGGCATTTTGTACAAGATTGTCCGTCAATTCCCGAATCATCTCTCTGTTGGCACGAATGCTACAGTGTTCTCCCTCAAAGGAAAGGGTGATATTTCTCTTGTCCGCGGCGATACCCAGACCTTCCATACACTCCCCCACCACATCATACAAATCCACCACATCGAAGAACTGCTCCTCCTCATTGCGGTCCAATTCTGAGAGGCGAATGATATCGTTGATGAGAGACAGCAGTCGCTCTGCGTTCTTCCGTATTTCCGTGATAAAGTGGTCATGCTGCGCTTCGTCCACCATATGATTTTGTATCAGCTCCGCATAGCCGGAAATAGCCGTAAGGGGGGTTTTTAATTCGTGGGAAACGTTGGCGGTAAAGTCCTGTCTGGCCTTGGCCGCAGAAAGAATGTCCGCATGCTGCTGGCGAATCATATTGGCAAAGGGAACCAGTTCCCGGTAGGGAGGATTCGTTCCGATATCCTCGATGTTCTGGGCCATATTCTCAATGGGTGCAATCAGTTGTCTGGTAAGCATATGAGACAAAATGACACAAACCACCAAAATCACAAGTATGATTGCCAGGATAATGGGCAATGCCGTAAGAAAGACGGATTGGATATTTTCGGCCTCTGTAGCCACACGTAGAACTGTGCCGTTATCCAGCAGGATTGCATAGTAAAAGGTATTCATATTCATGGTATCGGAGCGTCTCACCGACTCCCCGCTTCCCTTTTCAAAGGCCTCCTGAATCTCTGGCCTGTTGGCGTGGTTAGTAAGCTCCTCAGGCCTTGCATCATTGTCGTAAAGCACTGTGCCGTCAGCCCCAATCCAGGTTACTCGAAGTTCATCTATGTCCGTAGACAAATCTATGGTATCTGTGTCCACATTTACCGACTCAAAATAGTGGGTGTCCTTCAATAGTTTGGCGCTAATTTCCAGATCTGAGCGAATCTGTCCCTCAAAAAAACTGTAATATACAATTGTAATGCTGATGACAGTGGCCACCACAGCCAGGATGGCAATGCCCACAAGTCTTGTATTGATCTTCTTTTTCATTCGATTACATATCCTACGTTTCTAACAGTGCGGATGCGATTGCCGGAATCGCCCAGCTTGTGACGCAATGTCTTGATGTGCATATCCAGGGTTCTGGATTCTCCTTCATAAGTCACACCCCAAATTCGTTCCATAATGCTGTCCCGACTCAGTACAATCCCCTTGTTTGCCATAAGGTAACGGAGAAGTTCGTATTCTTTGAAGGTAAGGTCCACATGGTTGCCTTCAATGGTCACCTCATGTTTCTCATCATTTAGTGTGATTTCCTCCATACACAACACTTTCGCTTCCGCAGGCTCCGTCCGTCGCAAAAGTGCCTTGACTCTGGAGATTAATTCCATGACGGAAAAAGGCTTCTTGATGTAATCATCCGCTCCACCGTCCAGTCCCTTAACCAAATCCAATTCCGTGGTCTTGGCGGTTACCATAATCACCGGGACCTGCTTGGTGTTAGGATTGCTGCGAAGCTTTCTCACAATCTCATTGCCATTCTCATCCGGCAGCATCACATCCAACAGAATCAGATCGGGGAGCACAGCCTCTAACTGTTTGTAAAACCCCTTGGCATTTTCAAATCCAACCACCTTGTGGCCTGCATTTTTCAGGGCAAACTCCTCAATTTCCCGAATTCCCTCATCATCTTCCACAATATAGATCAGTGCCATTTCCTCACCTACTTCTTCGCTTTCTTATCCTTGTCGTCTTTTTTACTTTTCTTTATTTTATCATCCTCTTGGTCCAGGCGGTACTTCTTTTTCAGTTTTTTGTACTCTTTTTGGAAGGCATCCTTTTCTTCCTGTGGCATCACTTCAAAGTATTCATGGGTGTCATAACCATCCTTTTCAATGGCAATCATCTCCACCGCAATGTTGGAGCAATGGTCTGATACACGTTCCAAATTGGTGAGAACATCCTCCAGCACCAATCCCAGTTCAATGGTGCATTTCCCGTCCTGCAACCGTTTCACATGATTCTTTTTTATCTCTTTTGCCAACTTATCAATCACCTGCTCCAAGGGTTCTACATGTGTGGCCCCCTCCAAGTCTTCCTTGCAGAAAACCTCAGTAGTGTTCTCCACAATCTGGGAAACTGCACTTCGCAGGACAGATATTTCACGCTTGGCTGTCTTAGAAAAACTCAGTCCCTTCTCATCCATCTCCTGGGCCGATTCCATAAGATTAGCTGCATGATCGGAAATCCGCTCCCAGTCGCTGATGCTGTGTAAAAGCACTGACATACTCTGACTGTCCTTTTTCGACAGGTTACGACTTGATAGTCGCACCAGGTAGGAGCCTAACACATCTTCATACCGATCCACTCTCTGTTCCAGGGCAATCACTCTTTTTGCTTTTTTCTTGCTGTATTTATCCAATAGACCAAGGGAAAGCAACAGGGCCTCCCTTGTCTCTTCCGCCATTTTCTTTGTCATATTGCGACAGATTTCCATAGCAAAAGCCGGGCGTTTCATAAAACGCTCGTCAATGGAAATATCTGATGCTTCTGTCTTCGTTTTCTCCGGCACCACAACCTCCGGGCCCTCCGGAATTGTGATTTGCGCAAGTTTAACCAGTCCGTTGGCAAATGGGAACAGCACCACGCAACAGCCCACATTAAACAGACTGTGAATCACAGCAATTCCCGCCGGGTTGGCGGCACTTCCCATAAACGCAAAATTAAGAACGTGATGGATGCCATAAAATACCACCATAAAGATAACGGTTCCAACCAGGTTAAAATATAAATGTATCATAGATGCCCGTTTGGCATTTTTGTTGGCTCCCACAGAGGAAATCAATGCCGTGACACAGGTTCCGATATTCTGCCCCATAATAATGGGCAGGGCAGCACTATAGCTCACAGCCCCCGTGGCACAAAGAGCCTGCAAAATACCCACAGAGGCAGATGAACTCTGAATGGCTGCCGTAAGTATTGTACCTGCAAGAATTCCCAACACCGGGTTCGAAAAGGCTGTGAGAATACCGGTAAACTTAGGGTCATCTGCCAGAGGCGCCACTGCCCCGCTCATGGTCTCCATTCCAAACATCAGAATGGCAAATCCCAGCATAATATTCCCCACATCCTTGCGGCGATTGTCCTCTTTTGCAGACATGGTGAGTAAAATGCCCACTGCCGCCAGCACCGGGGCAAAGGAAGAGGGCTTCAAAAGTTTTAGCCAAAAGGTGCTTCCCTCTATTCCGGTGAGAGAAAGCAGCCAAGAGGTTATGGTGGTTCCCACATTGGCACCCATAATAATTCCTACCGCCTGAGAGAGCTGCATAATTCCGGAATTCACAAATCCCACCACCATTACTGTTGTGGCAGACGAGGATTGAATCACAGCCGTCACCGCCGCTCCCAGCAAAAGGGCATAGATTCTTTTGGAGGTCAGTTTCTCCAGAATCTGCTCCAACTTTCCTCCTGCCATTTTTGCCAGTCCGTCTCCCATTGCGTTCATGCCGTAAAGGAACAGGGCAAGGCCACCAATCATTGTCAACAATCCAAACAAATCCATAGTTTGTCACCTCATTCAAAACAAATATTTCGTAAACTCTGTTACATTCTATCTGCCCTGTGTAAAATCTACGGCTAGTTTTTTGTAAAATCTATGTAAATTATTCTTTACATGCACTTGTCTGGAGAGAATAGATTACCCACTCCGCAATGTTGGTGGCATGGTCCCCGATTCTTTCAAAATATTTTGCCACCATTAAAAGGTCCGTGGCCTCCTCCCCATCCTTGGGATTTTTCAGAATCAACGCAATAATGTCCTTCTTTGCCTCGTCAAACAGTCTGTCTACAATGTCGTCATGGGCGATAACGGCCTTTGCCTTCTCCATATCTTTTTCCACATATGCCTCAATGCTCCAATGCAGCATAAGCACTGTCTCGGATGCCATCTTATTGATATGGACAAAATCTGCCTGTCGCTCTCCTTCCCCCATAAAAATGGTCATCTCAGAAATATCAGCCGCATGATCTCCAATACGCTCCATATCCGTAACCATTTTCATGGCTGCCGTAATGGTTCTCAAATCTTTTGCCACCGGCTGTTGTTGAATCAACAGATTAAAGCAGATACTCTCAATCTTTTTCTGGGCATGGTCGATTTCCGCATCGCCCTCCATAACGCTTTTTGCCAATTCCTCATCCTTTTTGCTCATGGCGGTCACCGCCTTGGCAATGGAGTCTTCGATCATAATTCCCATGTTTGTCATCTGGTTATTTAATTCTGCCAACTGCTCATCGAATTTGCTTCTCATCTCAATCTCCCATCTTATTTTGCTTAACCAAATCTTCCCGTAATATAGTCTTCTGTGCGCTTATCCTGTGGATAGGAAAAGATATCCTTTGTCTTTCCGAATTCCACCATCTCGCCCACCAAAAAGAACGCCGTGTAATCGGAGACGCGAACTGCCTGCTGCATGTTATGGGTCACAACGATAACGGTGTACTGCTTTTTCAATTGTTCCATCAGTTCTTCGATTTTGGAGGTGGAGATAGGGTCTAAAGCCGAGGTGGGTTCATCCATCAAAATCACCTCCGGCTGCACGGCGAGAGCTCTTGCAATGCAAATTCTCTGTTGCTGTCCACCGGACAATCCCAGAGCAGATTTTTTCAATCTGTCCTTCACCTCGTCAAATATGGCGGCCCCCCGCAGACTCTCCTCCACAATCTCGTCCAGTTTTGCCTTACTCTTAATTCCGTGAACCCTTGGACCATATGCAATATTATCGTAAATACTCATAGGGAAGGGATTCGGTTGCTGAAACACCATTCCCACTCGCTTGCGGAGCAATGTGGTATCCATTCCACTGCCATAGATATCCTCTCCGTCCAGGCGAACACTGCCCTCAATTCGTACATTCTCCACCAAATCATTCATTCGATTTAAGGTTTTTAAGAAAGTTGACTTTCCGCATCCCGATGGACCGATGAAGGCTGTAATGGCATTTGCACAGATTTCCATATTCACATCTTTCAGTGCATGGTTCTCCCCATAGTAAAGGTTCAGATTTTCCACTGAAATTTTTGTCTTTGTTTCCATTTTTTTACCCTTTCTATTGTATTCTGCTCACGTCAAATCTCTTAGCCAACCATTTCGTTCCCATGTTTATCAGCAGAACAATCACAAGCAGAACCAGTGCTATGGCAAATGCTGAGTCGAAGTCTCCCTCGCTGGTAGCACTGAGATATAGCTGGATGGTTAGGCTTCCCCCTGATTGAAAGATCTTGGGAAAGAGCATGGACAAGGTTTTGGGCAGAGTCTTTGCACTCCCCGCAGTGAACAAAAGTGCCGCCGATTCTCCCACAATACGGCCGATG
>JAQXIY010000072.1 GCA_029008035.1 Lachnospiraceae bacterium | reverse complement strand
CCCGCGTACTCGGCTACTGCCGACACCTTAAAATACTCATCAAATACGATAGCTTTGATCCCCTCCTCGGTGCATATTTTAAGTGGTTTCTAAAGTATTCTTCCAATACTTTACTATAATATACCACGAGATTTGGGTTTTAGCAAGAACAAAACACAAGATATAGTGTTTATTTGCGCTTTTTTATTGTTCATCCCCCAAAATAAAGCGATGAATCGTCTCTGCCACACCTCCATGATTGTTATCCGCATCAGTGATGGCATCCGCCTGCCTCTTTACAACATCCTTTCCATTACACATAGACACTCCTATGCCCGCAGCCAGAATCATGGAAAGGTCATTCTCTTCATCTCCCACAGCAACAGTATGTTCTATGGGAATCTGCAAATATTCAGCCAATGCTTTTAACCCTGTCCCCTTGTTCTGCCCTTTACCACAAAATTCATAAAACCAATCACTGGAAAAGAAGCTGTCAAATGGATACGCACCCTCTTCTGCCTCCCTTTTCAATTGTTCCAAAGGTGCCTTGTCATCAAAATCAATAGCCATCACCTTATAAATAGGTTGGTTGGCCAATACATCCATGTCAGAGATAACCTCATAGGCCTCATTGGTCAATCCATTGTATCGCTTTGTCGCCTCCGTAAAGTCAAAACAATAGAATTTATCTTTGCCAAAGGCTTCCAGATAAATATTTCTGTCTCTGAGAAGTTGTACTAATTGCAACATTTTATCCGTGTCCATAGGACTACTGTCCACCACCTTATCGTGTTCCAAATCGTAGACAAAGCAGCCCTGAAAGCATAGCAAGAAACAACGCTTCTTGGGCAGTTTCTGTTGTTCAATTAACTTGAGTGCACCCTGAAGCGGTCTCCCTGTAGTATAGGCCAGATAATTCCCCTGGGCCAACATGGACTCTATGGCTTCATAATTCTCTTTTACAATTGTCTTATCTGTAGTTAATAACGTCTCGTCAAAATCTGTAAAAAGTATCTTATTCAATATCTCTATCATCCACTCCCCAAATAGGAATGAATCTCCTTCCATTGTTGTCTTGTGCATCTTGTGTTGATGCATGCTTCGCTTCTTTGCAAAACGTAAGATGGGCACTGATACCATCTTGCTGTGTGTTTCTTGCATAAGAGCCATCCGGTTGCATCTGATAGGCCTTTAAATTATCTTGCAGCAACACATCTAAAATATGCATCAATCTGTTCTTAATCGTTCCATCCTCTACCGGGAATAGCAGTTCCACCCGACGCTCCATATTTCTTGGCATCCAATCTGCACTTCCCATATAGATATCTTCTGCCCCATCGTGATAGAAATAGAAAATGCGACTGTGTTCCAAAAAAGTTCCTACGATAGATTTTACTGTAATATTCTCACTGACACCGGGAATATCTGTACGAAGACAGCAAATGCCTCGAACAATCAGTATGATTTCCACCCCTGCCACAGATGCCTCATATAGTTTCTGAATAATCTGCCCATCACAGAGAGAATTCATTTTCGCCACTATCTTGGCCTTTTTACCGGCATTGGCATTGTCAATCTCCCTCTGAATCAAAGATATAAAAGTATCTCTCAGCCAAATTGGTGCCACAGCAAATCGGTTCCAAGCCGCAGGCTCAGAATATCCTGACAGCATATTAAACAAGGATGTGGCATCCTCTCCAAATTCCTCTTTACATGTAAAGATACCGCAATCTGTATAAAGCTTTGCTGTGGAGTCGTTGTAATTTCCTGTACCCAGGTGAACATAACGGGCAATATTATCCCCTTCCCGACGTACTACCAACGCAATCTTACAATGAGTTTTCAGTGCCACCAATCCATAGATGACATGGCAGCCTGCCTGTTCTAATTTCTTTGCCCAACCAATGTTATTCTCCTCATCAAAACGGGCTTTCAACTCCACCAAAACAGTGACCTGCTTGCCGTTTTGCGCCGCCTTTGCCAAGGCTGTCACGATGGGAGAATGACCACTGACACGATATAGAGTCTGCTTGATAGCCAGTACATCCGGGTCATCTGCAGCCTGTTTAATGAAATCCACCACCGGATCAAATGTCTCATAAGGATGAAAAAGGAAGATGTCTCCCTTTCTAATCTCCGCAAACACATCTGCACCCTTGGGAAGTCTGGGATTCGGCTGTGGCACAAAGGGTTTTAATCGCAGGGAATTGCATCCCTCCAAATCATATAATTTCATCAGAAATGTAAAATCAATGGGGCCGGACACCGAATAAACTTCCTCCTCACCCACAGCCAGTTTCTCTGTGAGATATTTCAGCAATCGCTTATCCGTCTTCTCCTCCACTTCAAGGCGAATCACTTCGCCCCACTGACGTCGCACCAGTTGCTTTTGAATTTCTTTTAGCAAGTCTGCCACTTCGTCCTCATCAAAGGATAAATCCGCATTCCTCATAACACGGTAGGGATGGGCGCAGACCACATCATAATTTAAGTAAAGCTTATCAATATTGCACTCTATCACCTGTTCCAACAGAATGAAGGTGTGATTCTCACCAATCCCTTCGGGAATGGGCACAAGTCTTGGCAACATTTCCGGAACCTGCACCGTGGAAAACTCAAACTCCCCCCTCCCCCGCTGGGTAAACTTCACATTGGGATGTTTAGCCCGAAGCAACGCAGCAATGTTCAGGCTTCCATTGCGCACCAAGGGAAACGGACGTGATGCATCCACAGCCATAGGAGTCAACACCGGATAGACATGCTCCATAAAATACTGATTCACATAGTCCAATTGTTCCTGATTCAGGTCCTCGTAAGCCTGAAGAATACGAATTCCCTTCTCCTGCAACATCGGCAGTAGCGTATCCCTATAGATACCATACTGTTCCTCCACCAGTTGATGGGTAGCCTTGTGCACCGCATTTAATTGTTTCTTAGGTGTACGTCCGGAAATATCCTTCTTCTTATAGTGGGCATGCACCATATCCTTGATGGATGCCACCCGCACCATAAAGAACTCATCCAGATTAGAGGAGGTGATGCTGATGAATTTCAGGCGCTCTAAAATAGGAGAGTTCTCCTCCTTGGCTTCATTTAAAACACGCTGCTCAAATTTCAGCCAACTCAATTCTCGATTGTCGTAATATGATGTATCACAAAAGTCCACTTCACTCTTCAAGTCATATTCCCCCTAATATAAACTCATAAACATTGTTAATCAAATGCCTTGTAATTGCCAATCACCTTAAAGGAGGACGTTTCCTCCTTGATGCCCCGCAATGCACTGAGAACATCATCATTTGCCAGGTTACCTTGGACATCAATGAAGAATTGATATTCCCAGTTCACGCCCTTCTTCGGACGGGATTCAATCTTCGTCATGTTCACTCCGTTAAAGATAAAATGTGACAAAATGTGGTACAAGGAGCCTTTCTCATGGGGCAGTTCAAAGCAAAGGCTTACCTTATCAGCTGTTTTTAAGTATTTCTTTTCTCTGGATACAATGATAAATCTGGTCTCGTTATCAGCCTCATCTTGAATCGCTTCCTGTAACACCTGCAAATTATAAATCTTAGCATTTTGAATACTGGCAATGGCCGCCTTGGTAATATCATTATCACCTTTAATCTTTTGCGCAGAAACGGCAGTATTTTTCTTTGCCTTACTTTCCCAATCAGGATGCTCCACCTCCAAGAAATGGGAACATTGCATCAATGCCTGGGGATGAGAATACACCGTCTGAATATCTGATATGGTGGCTCCCGGAAGTCCCAGCAAAGCATGTTCTATCTTAATTACCTGCTCGCCTACAATACACACATCATACTCATTGAGAAGATCGTAATTCTCTCCCACAATGCCGGCAGAAGAATTCTCTATCGGAAGCACCGCATAATCTGCCTCGCCGGACTGAATAGCTTCCATAGCATCTCTCCAAGTTGCAACTGCAGAGCCCATACAGTCCTCTCCAAAGAACTCATACATAGCCATCTGGGCATAGGCCCCCTCTACCCCCTGAAAAACTATCTTTTTCCCGGAATAGTCAAAACTATCGCAACAGGTAAACTGCAGTTTATCCATCAAGCCTTGTTCAGCCAATATCTTATACTGTTTTTTTCGACTGGTGGACATGATTTGTTCAAATAACTCTATGACACCCTGGCGCAAGAAATTATCCTCAGCCAACTGAGACAACTGCTCCAACTTCTGCTGTTCTCTCTCTTTGTCATACACATTTTTGTGATTGGCAATCTTATATGCGGCCACATCCTCTGCCAGCCCCATTCTCTTTTGATACAAGGAGACCATTTCCCGATCAATTGCGTCTATTTCCTGTCGAATTTTCATTAAATCTTTCATTCCATTACTCTCCTGTAGATTTTATGCCGTAAAGTCAAAGAAGGACAGCTGATTAGATTCCGGCAAATCTGAGATAATTCCCAAATCACTCATCAGCTCAATGGTGGATTTGCTCACCTTACCCCGCTCACGAAGGTCATCCTTGGATAGGAATTTGCCCTGAGCCGCCGCAATGGCCAAGGTTTCCGCCGCCTTGTCTCCCATTCCTTCGATGGAATTAAAAGGCGGTAGCAGTTTTCCATCCACAATTTGAAAATATCTGGCATCGGATTTATATAAATCCATAGGCAAAAATTCAAAACCTCGGGCATACATCTCCTGAACAATACGCATATCCTTCATGGTAGCTTCCTCCTTCTGAGAAAGCTTTTCTTTTTTCTTAAACTCTGATATGTAAAATTCCAGTTTGTCTTTTCCCATACACATCAGCTCGTAACTGAATGCAGTGGCACGAATACTGAAAAATGCAGCATAGTATGCCAGCGGATAAAACACTTTACAGTAAGCAATGCGCCATGCCATCATAACGTATGCGGCCGCATGGGCCTTGGGGAACATGTACTTAATCTTCTCACAAGACCAGGTGTACCACTCCGGCACACCATGATCAATCATATCCTGTTTCCACTCCGGCCACTCCTTACATTTGCCTTTGGCGATGACACCCTTTCTGGTTTTTTCCATGATGTCAAAAGCTTCTGCACTATCAAGTCCCATATGAATCAAGTAAGTCATAATATCATCACGGGTACAGATACAGGTGGAAATGGTGGCAGTCCCCTCCTCGATTAAGGTCTGGGCATTCCCCAGCCAAACATCCGTACCGTGGGACAGCCCGGATATACGAATCAAATCCGTAAACTCCTGCGGCTTGGCATCCCGTAACATGCCCATGGCAAAATCTGTACCAAACTCAGGAATTCCTAAAGTACCCATAATACATCCATTCAACTCTTGAGGCGTGACTCCCAAGGCTTCGGTTCCCTTAAATAAAGACATTACAGTGGCGTCATCCAGAGGACTCTCCTGGGCATTTAACCCTGTCAAATCCTCAAGCATACGAATCATAGTAGGATCATCGTGTCCCAGTATATCCAGTTTCAACAAATTGGCATCAATGGAGTGATAGTCAAAATGGGTGGTAATAATATCCGAGGTCATATCGTTTGCCGGATGTTGCACCGGAGTAAAGGAATCGATATCCTCTCCCACCGGAAGTACGATGATACCTCCCGGATGCTGTCCCGTAGTTCTTCGCACACCTACACATCCTTGAACAATTCGATCAATCTCGCAGTTTCTCTTGTGAATGCCTCGCTCTTCATAATAATTCTTAATATAACCAAAGGCCGTCTTATCTGCCAAAGTACCAATGGTTCCTGCCTTATAAGTCTGGCCTTCACCAAAGATAACTTCTGTATATTTATGAGCCTTACTCTGGTAATCCCCGGAAAAATTCAAATCGATATCCGGCTCTTTGTTCCCCTTAAATCCCAGGAACGTCTCAAAGGGAATATCAAAACCGTCTTTCTTTAAGTCTTTCCCGCAGACAGGACACTTCCGATCCGGCATATCACAACCTGCACGTCCGGAGTAGGAAAGCACTTCCTCCGAGTCAAAATCCACAAAATGGCAGTACTCGCACACATAGTGAGGGCTTAAAGGGTTCACCTCGGTAATACCCGCCATAGTGGCGGCAAAAGAGGAGCCAACAGAGCCACGGGACCCCACCAGATATCCGTCTTCATTTGATTTCCACACCAGTTTCTGAGCTATGATGTACATCACCGCATAGCCATTTCCGATAATGGACTTTAATTCTCTCTCCAAGCGCTCCTCAACCACGGGAGGCAAAGGATTCCCATAGGTGGCATAGGCCTTGTCATAGCATATTTTGCGCAACAGTTCATCTGAATTCTCAATGACCGGCGGGCACTTATCCGGTCGCACGGGAGCAATGGGCTCACACATATCTGCTATCCGGTTCGTATTGGTGATGACAATCTCTTCTGCCTTATCACTCCCCAGATAGGCGAATTCTTCCAACATCTCCTCAGTTGTGCGCAAATACAGCGGTGCCTGGTCATCCGCATCGGAAAATCCTTTTCCCGCCATAATGATACGGCGATAAATCTCATCCTGCGGATCCAGAAAATGCACATCGCAAGTGGCCACCACAGGCTTTTTAAATTCCTCACCCAAAGACACTATCCTGCGGTTAATATCCTTTAAGTCTTCCATAGACTTGATGCTGCCGTCCTCTTTTCGAAGCATAAAAGCATTGTTGCCCAAGGGCTGAATCTCCAGATAATCATAGAAATCCACAATGCGGGCAATCTCCTCCTGAGGACGATTGTTCAGTATGGCGCGGTACAGTTCCCCTGCCTCGCAGGCAGAGCCGATAATCAGCCCTTCCCGATATTCCATCAGCAAACTCTTGGGTATCTTTGGTCGGCGGAAATAGTATTGCAAGTGAGACTTGGACACCAGACGATATAAATTGATGCGTCCGATGTCATTTTTAGCCAAAACAATACAATGATAAGAAGGCATTTTGCGAATGGTCTCATCTGATGCCATTCCTCCTTTATTCACCTCGTCTAAGGTGACATAGCCACGTTCCTGTAGCATTTCAATAAATTTTACATAAATCTGAGCAGTACACTCCGCATCATCCACTGCTCTGTGATGATGTTCCAGAGAAACTCCCAAAGCCTTAGCCACATTATCCAGTTTATATTTGCTGAGGGATGGCAGCAAAAACCTTGCAAGAGCCACCGTGTCCACATAGGTGTACTCACAGGGATATCCCAGAGCCAAGCAGTTGGCATGGATAAATCCCATATCAAAATCCGCATTGTGGGCCACCATCACAGCCCCCTGACAGAATTCCAAAAATCTGGGCAAAATCACTTCAATGGTAGGAGCCTCTATCACATCCTCGTCTCTGATACTGGTCAATTCCGTAATATGGAATGGAATAGGTTCCTGAGGATTGACAAATTCCGAGAAACGAGCCACAATCTCTCCCTGCTCAATACGAACAGCACCGATTTCTATAATCTTGTTCTTTCCTGCATGAAATCCTGTGGTCTCTAAATCAAAGACAACATAACTGCCATCTAAGTTCTGGTTCTTAGAGTCCGTAACAATACCCTTGGTATCGTCCACCAGATAGATTTCGCAGCCGTAAATCACTTTAAAATCAGAATCCTTTGGCAAATCGTGAATGGCATGGTCCGCATCGGGAAATGCCTGTACTGCACCATGATCCGTGATGGCGATGGCCTTGTGCCCCCAGGATGCCGCACGCTTGATGATGTCTTTCACGTCTGAGACACCGTCCATATCGCTCATCTTGGTATGGCAATGCAACTCCACTCTCTTTTCCGGAGCATGATCCACTCTGGAGGTAGTAAAATCCGGTATCTGCATAATGCCAAAGACCGAGCCCATGGTAAGGTCATGGTCAAACTTATCAATGATAGGGGTTCCCTTCAATTTAATGAATGCACCCTTGTAAATACTATTTGCTATCTCAGCAGCCTGCTCATTGGAAAGAAATAACTTCGCCACAATGGTGTCCGTAAAATCCGTCATGGTAAAAATGAATATGGTTCTCTCATTTCGAATTTCTCTGGGATCCACACTGAGTACTTGCCCGCGAATACAAACCTCACCAATCTCCCCTTGAACCTCCTGTATCTCAACCGTCTCATCTTCAAACTCTCGGCCATAGATAACATCTGGTCTGGAAGAACGCTTCAGTGGCATACTGCGTCGCCGCTCTGTGTTCTGATTGCCCTCTTTCCCGGACTTATCAGCCGGCTTTGACATTTCCTTGGTATCTGTCTGCTCTTCCTTTCCCTGTTCTAACAGTTCTCTCTGGTTGCGCATCATAATATTCTGCCTGGTAATCTCTGCAATGCGGTCCTCAATCTGCAATTGGGAATTGGCACGATACTTGCTTTCCTTTGCTTCTTTGTAGGCAAAATCAATCATCACCGGCTGATGACAACGGTCAAAAAATATCTTATGTAAAATATCGTGAAGGGTTTCCTCATATTCTCTGGCAATCACCGTATCTTCCAATGTCACTGTAATATGATTATCCTGAGAAAAGGTTATATCCGCTTTTTTATAAATTCCTAAAAGCAGAGAACTATAAGCATCAATTTCCTCCAAGATACTGTCCTTATAAGCGTCAAACAGTTTCTCCGGTGTATAGAGGGACGACAAAGAAAAGGATTCAATAATATGAATCCTTACATTCTCCCTTGGAAAACATTGTCTTTTAATCTCCTGTTCCAATTTCCAAATGCGACGCTTGGGAACAAGAGATTGAAAATGTAGATAAATACGCATGGCAGTCCGGTCACGATTGGCGCTGACCCGGGTCACCACGGCATCTTCTAAGGCATGTACCAAATCTGTATCAAGTTGTAATGATGGAAAGATATCCTCAAAACGTTTATCCAAAATTACTCACTCCAATGATCTAATTCAAATCGGAGAGCATCCAAAAGTTGCTCCTCCGGTACTTTTTTAATAATCTCTCCCCGCTTTATCAGCAAGCCTTCTCCTATTCCGCCTGCCACCCCAAGGTCGGCTTCCTTAGCCTCACCGGGACCATTGACAACGCATCCCATAACAGCCACCTTGATGTCAAGTGGATAATCAGCCACCACCTGCTCAACCTGATTGGCCAGGGATATCAAGTCAATCTGTGTTCTTCCGCAGGTTGGACAGGATACCACTTCAATGCCTCCCCGGCGCAAGCCCAAGGTGCGAAGAATTAATTTGGCAGACTTAATCTCCTCCACAGGGTCTCCTGTCAAGGAAACGCGAATGGTATCTCCTATTCCCTGATTGAGTATCAAAGCTAAGCCAATGGAGGACTTTATGTTACCACTGGTAAGGGTTCCTGATTCTGTAATCCCTACATGGAGGGGATAATCCATTGCCTTGGTAATCAGTTCATGAGCCTTGACGCACATAAGAACATCCGAAGACTTAATACTTACCACCAAATTATCGTAACCTAGTTCCTCAATGACGCGAACCTTATCTATAGCACTCTCCACAATGCCCTCAGCGGTGACTCCGTGATATTTCTCCACCAGTTCCTTCTCAAGGGAACCGCTGTTAACGCCGACGCGAATGGGAATATTTCGCTCCTTTGCCACATCCACTACTGCCTTGATTCGTTCTTTGGAACCGATATTGCCGGGATTGATGCGAATCTTGTCTGCGCCATGTTCCATGGCAGCGATGGCAAGACGATAGTCAAAATGAATGTCCGCCACTACCGGAATATCTACCCTGGCTTTGATCTCTCCCAGAGCCTTGGCAGCTTCCATGGTTGGAACAGCGCAACGGATAATATCACACCCCGCCTTGGTAAGCTTACCTATCTGAGCTACGGTAGCCTCCACATCCTCTGTCTTTGTATTGGTCATGGACTGAATCAAAATGGGATGATTGCCACCAATCATCTTGTCACCGATTCGAATCTCCTTGGTTTTTCTTCGTTCCATACAAACCTCCTACAGAAACAGTTTGTGAATATCATTAAACATAATCACAACCATCAATACCATGAGAAGGGCAAATCCAATCAGATGTACCCGACCCTCAATTTCTTCGTTGATACGCTTGCCCCGGATTGCCTCAATGACATAAAACACCAGTCTTCCTCCGTCCAGTGCCGGAAATGGAAGTAAATTCATCACTCCAAGATTGGCAGACAGGAGTACGGCGATGTTTAGCATATTCATTAGTACAGCAAACGCGCCGGAGGTAACAGAAGCATCATAGGTATCTCCAATGGTTTTGACAATTCCTACCGGGCCGGACATATCATTTACCGACAATTGACCTGTAAAGAGCATTTTCAAGCTTTGGAAGGTTGTGTAAATCTGATATTTCATCTCGTAAAACCCATAACAGAGGGTTTCGATTACACTGCCCTTTTCCCTGGCGTAATTTCCCGTGATTCCCAGCAAATATCTGCCATCTTCCTCATTGTATTTGGGAGTGATGGTAGCACTGTGCTTTTCGCCATCCCGAAGGTATGTCACCTCCATGGTCTCACCGGGGTGAAAGAAAGAATACACACTAACTTCCTGGTAGAAATGCACTTTATAATGGTTCAGGGATACAATGGTATCCCCCGCCTGCATCCCCTGTTCTTCTGCAGAATATCCCTCCATTACACCGGTAATCACCGGGGCGTCATATCCAATGGCTCCAATCAAAATCACAGAGAGTACAAAAGCCATAATAAAATTGAAGATGGGGCCGGCTGCCACAATGGCAAAACGCTGCCACACAGACTTATTGTTGAATGCTCTGCCGTCTGAACTCTCCTCATCTTCCCCTTCCATCATACATGCTCCGCCAAAAGGAAGAAGCTTTAAGGAATATGTGGTTTCACCTTTCTGGAAATGTAAAATGGTTGGTCCCAATCCCAAGCAAAACTCATTGACCTTCACATCACACTTCTTGGCAACAAGAAAATGTCCCAGTTCGTGAAACAAAATAATCAAACTGAAAATAATAATTGCAAAAATAATACTCAAATTACCACCGACTCTCTATAAATTCATAGGTTGCTTTCTCTGTCTCCAGGATTTCCTCTAGAGTAGGATTCTCTTTGTAGAAAATCTCCTGCATACAGGTTGCAATCATCTCCGGAATCTCCACATAAGAGATTCTGCCATCTAAAAACATTGCCACGGCTCTTTCATTGGCCGCATTATATACCGTTGGAACATTACCGCCTGCATCTGCCGCATCATAAGCCAACGACAAGCCAAAAAATGTCTCCATATCAGGGCGCTCAAATGTCATTGTTCCAACAGAGAACAAATCCAGTTCCTCTGCATACAATGTACGACGCTCAGGGTAAAACAATGCATATAAAATGGGAAGACGCATATCCGGTGTCCCCATTTGTCCTATGATCGCTCCATCTAAAAACTGCACCGCCGAGTGTAAAATACTCTGAGGATGAACAACCACTTCAATCTGACCAAGAGAAACGCCAAAGAGCCACTTGGCTTCCATAACTTCCAAACCTTTATTCACCATAGTGGAGGAATCAATGGTAATCTTTTTGCCCATACTCCAATTGGGGTGCTTTAGGGCATCCTCTACTGTTACCTGTTCCAATTCCTCATATGTCTTACCTCGGAACGGGCCGCCGGAGGCTGTCAAAATAATCTTGTCAATCTTATTGTGGCTCTCACCGTTAAGAGATTGGAAAATTGCACTGTGTTCGCTGTCCACGGGAAGAATTCGAACGTTTGCCTTCTTGGCCAAGGGCATAATAATGTGCCCTGCGGTCACCAAAGTCTCCTTATTGGCCAAGGCGATATCTTTGCCGGCTTCAATGGCTGCAATGGTAGGACGGATTCCAATCATTCCCACAACAGCTGTCACAACAATCTCTGCCTCTTCTGCCGTTGCCACAGCAAGAAGTCCCTCCATCCCAGTGTAAACCTCAACCTCAATATCGGATAAACGCTGTTTCAAATCCGCAGCTTTATCCTCATCCCACACTGCAACAATACGCGGACGATATTTTCTCGTCTGTTGTTCCAATACCTTAACATTGCTTCCGGCAGCAAGAGCAACAACACGCAAGTCGTCCTTATTCTGATCTACAATATTTAATGTCTGTGTTCCAATGGACCCTGTTGAGCCAAGTATTGCAATTTGTTTCATTGTATATCCCCCAAACTCATTTATCTCATAACATATGATGCCAGGAAAAAGATGATCGGTGCTGTGATAATCACACTGTCAAAGCGATCCAATATTCCCCCATGCCCCGGAATCAATTTGCCATAGTCTTTGATGTCATAGTTACGCTTAATGGCAGACGCAGCCAGATCACCCACCATGGAAATCAGTGCACCAATGGCGCTGACACCGGCCAGCATCCAAACCTCAGTCAACTGAATATCCATTTGACTCTTAAAGATATATCCATATAACGCCGTCAAAAGCGCTGCGCCAACTACTCCACCCACAGCACCTTCAATGGATTTCTTTGGGCTGAGAATGGGAGACATCTTGTGCTTGCCAAAGAGCACACCCACACAGTACGCGCAGGTATCACTTCCCCAAGAGCAAAGAAAAATCAACCATACTAAATACTTCCCTGCATCTAACATTCTTGTCTGATAGATGAAAGAAAGCATAACTGCAACATAAAAAAGCCCAAAGAATGCCGCCATAATCTGGTCTGCCTTATACTTTGGATAAGTAAAGACATAAACCGCCAGCAAAAGAATTAAAAATCCGATGGCCAGCATCATCATATCCGGCAAAAAGTTCAAGCGTAAATTCAGGTAGTATATAAGTGCCACGGCATACGATATAACCGCCGCAACGGTTTTTTCCATTTTGAATACACGATACAATTCAAACATACCAATCACAGAGATGGCTGCAATCACGCCTAGCAACAAATCTCCCCCTGTGATAATCACCGCCAGGGCAATGATAACTAAAACAATTCCACTTAACAATCTGGTTTTAAACATGTCCTTATCTCCTATACTTTTCCATAACGTCTGTCTCTATTCTCATATGCCTCGATAGCCTCCCTCAATTCACTTTCGTGAAAATCCGGCCACGGTACCGGGGTGAAGTAGAATTCTGCATAGGCAAGTTGCCACAGCAGATAATTGGAGAGACGCTGCTCTCCACTGGTCCGAATCATCAAATCCGGATCCGGCAAATCCCAGGTGTCCAAATACTTGCCAAAAGTCTGCTCTGTGATATCATCCTTTGTTATTTTGCCATCCGCAATATCCTCATAGAGTCGCTTCATCCCCCGAACCATCTCGTCTCTGCTTCCGTAATTGATGGCAATGGTGAGATTTAACCCTGTGTAGTTTGTTGACTCTTCTTCCAACTTAATAATTTTATCCTGCAAGGATGGCTCCAATCGGGAAATATCACCGATTACACGAATTCGCATATTGTTTTTCTTTGCCGTCTTCAAACAATTTTTCAGGTAACTCTCCAACAGGGTCATTAATGCCTTGACTTCTTCCTCAGGACGATTCCAATTCTCCGTGGAAAAAGCATACAGGGTCAAATATTTCACCCCCATATTGTAAGCAGCCTCCGCCACCACTTCTACATTCTTTGCACCGGCAGTATGACCGGCCGTTCTGGGCAATCCCTTTGCTTTCGCCCAGCGTCCATTACCATCTAAGATAATAGCCACATGTTCGGGAACACTCATATTCAATCCTCCGTCATATTTCAAAAAAAGGACACCGCACTACAGTGTCCTTTTGTCCATATCAGCTTATACTGTCATGATTTCGTCTGTCTTAGTCTCCACTGCTTTGTCAATCTCTGCAATGTACTTGTCTGTCAGCTTCTGCGCCTGACTTTCCAGCTCTTTTACCTCATCCTCGGAAACCTCAGCCTCTTTGCCATACTTCTTAAAGGAGTCATTGGCATCTCGTCTGATATTACGAATGGCTACCTTGGCATTCTCGCCGCGCTTCTTGACATCCTTCGCCAATTCCTTACGACGTTCCTCTGTGGGCTCCGGAAATACCAGGCGAATCACCTTGCCATCGTTGGTGGGATTCAGCCCTAAATCAGACATCAAAATGGCCTTCTCAATCTCCTTCACCATAGATGCTTCCCATGGTTGAATCTGAATCATTCTAGGTTCCGGTACACTGACGTTTGCCACCTGCTGTAATGCGGTTGGAGCCCCATAATAATCCACCATCACCTTGTCTAAGATGTGAGGATTGGCTCTTCCTGCACGAATGGTCGTATATTCATCCAGCAATGCGTTGAATGACTTTTTCATCTTGTCTTCAAATACTTGTAATTTGTCGTCCATAACTTCCTCCATTACACGGTTACTTTTGTACCGTTAAAATTACCAGAAATTGCCCTGACAATGCTATTCTCTTCCTGCAAGGCAAACACATACATGGGCATCTTGTTCTCCATACACATGATGGATGCCGTAAGATCCACAACAGCCAACTGTTGGTCAATAACCTCTTGAATGGTCAAACTATCATAACGCTTGGCATTCGGATTCACCTTCGGATCACTATCATAGACACCATCTACAGCCTTGGCCAGAAGAATCACATCCGCCTCAATCTCAACTGCACGCAATACAGTAGCTGTATCCGTAGAAAAATACGGATGACCTGTTCCGCCTGCAAAGAATACAACCTTACCTTCTGCAAAGCATGCATTAGCAGTGTCCTTGGAAAACAACTGGGTAAATGCACCGCAGACAAACGGCGTCAACACCTCTGTCTCCATACCCACATAGCGGAAAATCTCAGATACATAGATACAATTCATCACTGTGGCAAGCATACCAATCTGATCCGCTTTGGTTCTGTCAATGGTCTCTGATGTGCGACCACGCCAAAAATTACCTCCGCCAATCACAATGCCCACCTGCACCCCATCATCAACCAGTCTCTTCACCTGATTGGCAACCTGAATACAAGTAGCCTCGTCAAAACCTGTCTTCTTATCTCCCGCCAAAGCCTCACCGCTCAGCTTTAATAATACTCTCTTATTCATCATAAAGATATCCTTCTATTCCTAGGCAAACAGACCTTCTACATCCACTTCAGCATAGCACTGAGAGCAGAAGCCTTCGATAACTGCTCCATTGTTAATCTGAACGGAACGAGACTTAATGTTACCCATAACTACTGCAGAGGTATCTACAACAACAGGCCCCTGCACGTCAATATCACCCTTAACTGCACCTGCAATGACAGCAGATGTAGCAGAAATGTTACCAATAATCACAGAGCCAACACCAATCTTGGCCGTACCTGTAGTCGTAACCTCACCTTCAATCTTAGCTGCATCAGCAAAGAATTCAGAAGATGAACTGTTGCCGCGGATAGAACCTGTAACAACCAACTTGCCGCTGCAAGCAATATCGCCATCAATCAAACCTTCTACGTCTACAGAGCCTGCACTCTCAATATTACCCTTAATTGCCATGCCCTTTGTAATCACTGCTGTCTCATCTGAAACAGGTGCCACCTGCTGTGCAACAGGCTGAATCGGTGTGCTGTCTACATTCGTACTCATCTTAACTTCATCCTCCACTTTCACTTCCTTTTTCTCTACCGGTGCAACATCCTGCGGTTGCTCCTTCTCGTCTACCCGCTTGGAAACCTGCTCCAACAAGCCATCAAGCTTAGATAACTCTGATTCTACATCAATGTTCTCACCCAATGTATCCACCATTGTGTCATCTTCAGGTGTCTCAAGTTCTTCACCGCCCGGAACCAAATCGTTCACTGCCTCTGAGAAGTCCTCTTTAAATTCCTTAAAAAATCCCATTTCTTATTCCTCCGTATTTTATTTTTGAATACTTGTATGCTGAATTACCTTGGTATTCTCATCAATAGGTAAAATCAACGCTCCACTGGCTTGCAACGACTCTATCATTGTCGGCAAAGCCTGTACTGTGGTCGCCTTGGTATTCGCATCGTGCATAAGCACAACTGACGTTTTGTATTTTACCACATCCTTCATAACATTTTCAACTAGTTCATCTACGGTAAATGCCTGTGAAGTGGCATCACCACTGGATACATTCCAGTCATAATATATCACACCCTGGTCATTGAGATACCGGATGTACTCTGACATATCTGCATTGCTGACCCGATTACTACTCCCTCCGGGAAAACGATAATACATACACTCTACACCTGTGGTGTCATATATCAAATTCTGGATACGCAAGAAATCATTTTTGAATGCATCCATGGATTCATAAATCTCGCTGTATTTGTGAGAATAAGAATGCATAGCAATCGTATGTCCTTCATCCACAATGCGCTTGTAGGCTGCAATGGATGCCTCATCCTCCCGTCCATTGACGAAAAAGGTTGCCTTGACACCATAATCATCCAAAATATCCAAGATTTCATTTGTCTGGTCACTGGGCCCGTCATCAAAGGTTAGATACACCTGGTGCACGTCTCCCTCCTGAGCCAGATTATCCTTATCATCTGTTGTTTGTATCAGCAAATCCGCCGTATCGCCAGCAGTTCCTGTGACCTTATTCTGAACCTCTCCGGAGTCGTCATAGTTGCCCGACAAAATATCAATCTGCTTTTGAAGGGAGACAATTTTGACGCACATAAATGTTGTGAGGACGATGGACAAAATCATCCACACTGAAATAAAGGTGATAATACCTGTACGAATGCGTTGCACACGCTTGCGTCGGTCTCTTTGGTCCTTCAGAACCTTGACCTCTTTATCTTTCATTGTATATCTCCTAAATCTTCTATCCCTGTCTTCTCAAGTGTTTCACTTCATTGTACCATATTTACAAATTAACGCAACAAAAATGCGAGGGGGATTTGTTTTAAATTGTATTTCTCTTTTCATCATGCTATAATGATTCCGGAAATATTTGCGGATATTTGTGGGGTATAAATAATGAAACAGGAACAAATGAAGAATCTTAAAGTTTTCGCCATCACTCTGGCGATGCTTCTCTTAGGCTTTTATGCCTTTTTTCGCATACTGGCTTACAAGTATGTCTCTCCAACCAACTATGAGTTAATTGATAACTGGGACATCACCGTCAACGGAACCACATACCACAACGTGTCTCTCAACGAGTTTGAGTTCCGCAATCTGAAAAGGGGTGATGTGATATCCCTATCCAATACCATACCGGAACGGGTGGTTGGCAATCAAACTATGATGTTTAACACCTATCTTTCATCTGTCAACGTCATCTTGGGCGACGTATCCATATATCAATATGCAATGAAGCGGGATGAAGCAGACGACATCATAGGTAGCGGTTGTCACTTTGTAATTATCCCAAGAAACAGTTCCGGGAAAACTTTCCATATTAATTTAACAGCTCGCGAAAACAATGCTTTCACCAATATGGAGACCATCACCTTTGTTCCCACCACACACGCCTACAGTTACTATACGCTCAAGAAGGCCAGCACTATTTTTATAAGCTTTTTCCTTGTGATTCTGGGCATTATTTTGTCTATTGTGGGAGCGATTATACTGTTCTCCAACTCTCACAACTTTCAACTGACATACATTGGTCTCTTTAGTTTTTTCATGGGAATGTGGTCTATGTGCAATGTTAAGGTGCTACAGATTTTCAACATCAACCTGTCCTCCTGTGCCAGCGTTGAATATCTCTCCCTCTTTGCATCCACCATCCCTCTGACTATGTTGTTATCCGCTGTCCGAAAAGACTACACCCCAAGAAGTCGTCTGGCCATGCGTGGCATTGCTTTGGTATTCACAATTTTTGTTGTGATAACCAGTTTTTTGCATTTTACAAAGATTGTCCATTACTCCCAGGTGCTGTCAATATTTCATATGTTGGTAGGCATGTCTTTGCTTGTGTTTGCCATTGTTAACCTTCGCAATCACCGCAAAAAGACTACCGCCGAGATAGCAATGTCCTTAGGCTTCATTGTCCTGTGTCTTTCTTTTGCCGCCGATTTGATTCGGTTTAACGTACAAAAGTATCTGATGCCTAACAACCCGAAACTATATGACAGTTTTATTCCTATTGGAACACTGATCTTTATCATATTGCTCCTTTACAGTTTCAGTCAGTCCACATTGACCATGATTCATGATAAAGCCGAGCAGGAATTGCTTTCCTACATTGCATATCACGATGATTTATGCAAAATATATAACCGTGCCATGTGTGACAAAGAGTTTGAGCGTTTGGATACCAGCGACGAGAATTACTCTCTTGTGAATCTGGATTTGAATGGGCTAAAAGCCATTAACGATCGTATGGGACATGCAGCGGGGGACAAATTATTGGTTTCCTTTGCCAATATTCTCACCAAAGCCTTTGAGAATATCGGAACCTGCTATCGAATGGGCGGAGATGAATTCATTGTGATTGTGCCGGAATCCGGTACTCCCTTTATATCCAATTGCATAGAACGTATGGAAATATTAGAAAAGGAAGGTTCCAAAGAACTGGATTACCCAATTGAAGCCTCCTATGGCATTGCTTCCAGAAATGAAGTTCCCGAGTGCACTGCCGCCAAGGTCAATTCTCTTGCAGACAGTAGAATGTACGAGATGAAGGTTTTGGCCCATAAGAATAGAAAGTAATATGACATAGCATACCCCCGGTGAGATTAAATCTCCCGGGGGTATTTTTTATTCCCGACACTAAATATTCATAACAATAGCGGTAATCAATTTCTTAAATTGCTCTGCTACCCGATCTGCCGTTTCCTGAACCTCTGTGTGATTCAGTTGCTGTGTGGACATTCCCGCAGCCAAATTTGTTATACAGGATATTCCACACACTTCCATTCCCATATGGCGTGCCGCCATAGCCTCACATGCGGTGCTCATACCAACAGCATCCGCTCCCCAGCTTCTGCACATACGAATCTCCGCCGGAGTTTCGTAAGCCGGTCCCGTAAGCTGGGCATACACACCTTCCCGAAGCTGAATACCTAATTTGTCAGCTTCATTCTTGATGATGTTCCTCATACGCAAACTGTAAACTTCGCTCATATCCGGGAAACGAACCCCCAGTTCCTCAATATTCTCTCCAATCAATGGGCTTGGAACAGCCGTTGTGATATGATCGGTAAGTAACATAAAGTCCCCCGGCGCAAAATCGAAATTAACACCACCTGCAGCGTTTGTTAAAATCAATTTCTTCGCTCCCATCATCCCCATCAATCTGGTGGGAAGAACCACATCTGTCATTGGATATCCTTCATAATAGTGTACCCTTCCCTGCATAATAACTACAGGCACACGATCAATATATCCAAAAACAAACCTTCCTTTGTGTCCGGCCACGGTAGATACCGGGAATCCCTCAATATCGGTATAATTCACCGTCTCTTCTATCTGAATGTTATCTGCATAATCTCCCAATCCGGAGCCCAAAATCAACGCCACCTGCGGTTGGAAGGACGTCTTTTCCCTCAAACTATGCAAGCATGTTTCCAGTTTTTGATAAACCGCTCCCATCACATACCTCCTTTATCCCAAATCTATTTTTTTTGAAACAATTCTCTTTAAGCCCTCATACTGTTCCTGATTTATGAAAATCTGATTACCCTCCTTGGATATCAAATTATCTTCTTGAAACTTTTTCACACCGCGACTTACACTTTTTAAGCAAAGTCCTGTTTCATCAGCCAAATTCTGTCGATTTCCCTTCACGTGTAACAGACCGTTTTTGTTATATTTTTCATAACGCTCCACAAACAAGAGGGCTAATCTATCTGACCCCTGCAAAAAGAGAAACAACCTGCTATTGCGGCTTTCCTTCAACAAATACTCACTCACCAGTTTTGATTCCTGCTTCATTGCCTGAATATCTGAATACAACCATTTTTCAAATTTTGCCCGAGGTAATCTGACGATTGTGCAATCCGTAACTGTGCGAAGGGTGGTCATATACTTATCAAGGTCCATGAGAAATTCCATACCCCCAAAGGCATACACCCTATCAAACTGCATGAAATCGTATGGTGTGCCATAAACGCGGTAATCAATTGCCTCAATAATTCCCTGGCCGATAAAGAATATAGTATCCGCCACTTCCCCTTCTCTGACAAAAACTTCTCCCCTTTTCAATTCTTCAACCCGGAAAGCATCCAAAAGCCATAACGGTGCACTTTGAAAATATCTCTCAAACTGCTCCTGTCTTTCTGCATCGATATGATTTAAAAAAGGTAGTGCATCATATAAAGGTCTGGATTTCACACACCTTCCCCCTTTCTTGTATGGTAAAACTAGTCCGTGGTTACTTCCTTATGATTCACCCATCCGGCAATTTTGTTGGACAGAAACTGGATAACAGGTCCGGCGGTCAACGCCGTTATGATGGTTATAACACCAAGTTTTCCGCCTAGCACTACGCCAAGCAGAATACACAGTATGTCAAAACAAATTTTGACAGTTTTATATTCTCTGTCAACCTTGTCACGAAGAACCATAACCAAACCGGTGAAGGGGTCAAGTCCCACATCAGCCGCAATATACATAGCCACCCCGGTGTACAATAACATGCATCCGCAAAAGGCACCTATCATCTGATTCCATAGGTTCTGTGTAGCAAATATCATATGGTATAATTTCCCTCCAAATGCTACAACTGTACCATATGGGATAATATAAATCCATGTCCCCACGTTCACATAATGTGAGTCCAACAGAAACACAATCAGCACCAATACAATATTCACCAGATTAGATGCCATTCCCAACTGTTCACCTGATAAATGTGCCATATTTCTGATTCCATCATAAACAATTCCTATAGGATCATTGCCCAGAGCGGCTGCAGCATTAAACGCCACTCCCGTGCCCACCAGAATGATACCAACAATGGCTAGAATCAATTTATTTAATTTTATTTTCTTCAAAAAATTACTTCCTTCTGTCTTATACTAGTTTGTCTAAAATGGAGTGACCAATGGTCCCTTCCGGCATTGCCACACCAAAATTCTCTGCCAAGGTTGCTCCAATAATGGCAAAGGTGTGCTGGTCTTCTATGGGACCACCATACGCCATATTCTTGGAGTAAGCCAATAATGGCACATATTCTCTTGTGTGGTCTGTCCCCTTGTAAGTAGGATCATTTCCATGGTCTGCTGTGAGAATCAACAAGTCATCTTCTCTCAAATGTTCCATAAGAACTCCCAGTTTCTCATCAAATTTCTCGATTTCCCTGCCATATCCTTCCACATCCCTGCGATGTCCCCACAGGGCATCAAAATCCACCAGATTCACAAAGCAAAGGCCATGAAAATCTTCTTGGCAGATTTCAATGGTCTGTTCCATTCCATGGACAGAACTTGTTGAGCGATGGGTATCTGTGATGCCTTCTCCGCAAAAAATATCATTGATTTTGCCCACACCAATCACATCAAGTCCGGCGTCCTTTAACGCATTCAATACCGTTGGTCCGGTAGGTTTCAACGCATAATCGTGACGATTGCTGGTTCGTTTGAATTCCCCCTTCTTCTTTCCCACATAAGGTCTTGCAATAACACGACCTACTCTCCATTCATCCTTTAGGGTAATCTCTCTGGCAATCTCACAGCAGCGATACAAATTATCAAAGTCAAATGTTTCTTCATTTCCACAGATTTGCAAAACTGAATCCGCTGATGTATACACAATCATTGCGCCTGTTTGTATCTCTTCTTCTCCCAGTTCCTCGATAATCTCCGTACCACTGGCGCTCTTATTGCCAATCACTCTCTTGCCGCATCGCTTCTCCAGTTCAGCAATCAGCTCCGGCGGAAAGCCGGTATCCGTAAAGGTCTGAAAGGGCTTTTCTGTCTTGATTCCCATCATTTCCCAGTGTCCTGTCATAGTGTCTTTTCCATTGCTGGCTTCTCCGACGCTCAGATAACGGCCTATGGGTTCTTCCACACCTTCCATAGTCCCGGCAGGATGCAGATTAAGCATTCCTAATCTTCTTAGATTTGGAATATTCAGTCTCCCCATCTGATCTAAAATATGACCAAAGGTATCCACCCCATCATCACCGAATTTGTGCGAGTCCGGCATTGCACCTATTCCCAGAGAATCCAGCACAATCACAAACGCTCTTTTATATTTGTTCATTCTGATTTCACCTCATACCATTTCAATATGTGTTCCAATAAATGTCTACGCCAGATTATTAGGGCCAAACCCCTTTGGAAGAAGTTCTCCCAGCGTAAAGACATCATACTGTTCTCTGCCGGTGGCCAAGATAATTTGAAAGGTATCAGGATTGCAAAATTCCATCATCACCTGGCGGCACACACCGCATGGTGCTGCATATTCCGTGAGAATTCCATCCTTTCCGCCCACGATGCAGATTGCCTGAAACTCTCGTTCCCCTTCACTTACAGCCTTAAAAAAAGCTGTGCGCTCTGCGCAGTTCGTGGGAGTATAAGCCGCATTTTCGATATTGCACCCTGTATACATCCGATTACTCTTCGTCAAAAGGGCAGCCCCCACTTTAAATCCCGAATAAGGGGTATAAGAATACTCCAGTTGTTTGATTGCCACATCTATCATTTCCTGAATTTGTGTTTTATTCATTTTGCAATCCTCCATACATCAATATCCCGATGCCTCTTCATTCTTCACCAGTTTAATGATTCTACTGGTTCCCAAACGATCTGCACCCAAAGAGAGAAATTTCTCTGCATCATCTAAAGAAGCAATTCCACCTGCAGCCTTCATCTTCACATTTGGTCCAATATGCTCTGAGAACAGCCTAATATCATCAAAGGTTGCACCTGCTCCACCAAATCCGGTGGATGTCTTAATGTAGTCTGCTCCGGCACTTGTAACAATCTCACACATTTTCACCTTTTCTTCGTCTGTGAGGAAACAGGTCTCAATAATCACTTTCAGTATCTTATCTCCACAAGCCGCCTTCAGAGTGCGAATCTCCCCTTCCACCAAATCATATTTCTTATCCTTCAGCCATCCCATGTTGATTACCATATCAATCTCTGAAGCACCATTTGCAATAGCGTCTTTTGTCTCAAATTCTTTTGTCTTTGTGGTCATATATCCATTGGGGAAACCTATCACCGTACAGATGGCCATATTCCCCTCAACGTATTGTGCCGCTTGTTTCACATAGCTTGGAGGAATACACACGGAGGCGGTTCCATATTTTATGGCGTCATCACATATCTGCTTGATTTCCTCCCATGTGGCAGTCTGCAACAACAACGTATGATCCACATGCTTTAACATTTCATTTTCATTCATGATCTATTCTCCTGTCTCTTTACTTACTTTTGATCATTTTTGATCAGTGTACGAATTGCTTCCACAGCCACCTGAATGGCCATATCCGTATCATGAACCACCGGATTCTCCAATCCAAGTTTTTCCCGTTCCTGATTGGCAACAACTAAGAAACAAGACCCGGCTCTGACCCTGAGATGGCTGGCAACCACAAAGAGGGCAGCCGATTCCATTTCTGATGCCAAGCATCCAAGTCGCTTCCATGCTTCCCATTTGTTCATCAATTCGTAGCTCACCGGCTTTGTCTCCGGTTCGTGTTGTCCGTAAAATGCATCCTTGCATTGCACCACTCCAGTATGGAACGGAAAACCTTTTCGGTTGGCTGCGTCAACCAATGCATTTGTCACTGTGATATCCGCCACCGCCGGAAATTCAATAGGTGCATACTCCTTACTTGTCCCCTCCATGCGTATGGCTCCGGTAGCCACCACCACATCTCCGCTTTTCACTTCTGTCTGCATTCCGCCGCATGTTCCGATACGCACAAAGGTATCTGCACCGCAACGGTACAGTTCTTCCATTGCAATGGAGGCAGAAGGTCCGCCAATCCCTGTGGAGGTGACACTGACTTTAACACCATCCAGTGTGCCGGTGTAGGTTACATATTCTCTATTGTCAGCAATAAGCACAGGATCGTCAAAATACTCTGCAATCTTTGCACATCTCTTAGGATCTCCGGGCATAATAACGTATCTGCCCACTTCCCCCTGTGCCACCTGAATGTGGTATTGTCTGCTTGCATCTTCCGAATAATTCTTCATGACTTCACTTCCCCTTTCTTATCTCTGACCCTTGTCATACGGAATTCCCTCCGCCTTTGGTGCCCTTGACTTCTTAGATACAAACACAAGAACAATCAGGGAAATAATGTATGGCAACATATTATAAACCGTACTTGGAATCTGAAGTGCCACAAGAGCATCAAAGCCTGTATACACATTGGATAGAGCTCTGAAAAGGCCAAACAAAAGGGCTGCCAAACCAATGTTAACCGGCTTCCACTGACCGAAAATCATAACCGCCAAGGCCAAGAAACCAAAACCGGCTACACCATTTTCAAATTTCCATTCACTAACACCTGCCGTGATATAAACAAGGCCACCCAAACCACCAAGGGCACCGGAAATCAGCACACCGGCGTAACGCATTTTATATACATTGATTCCCACAGAATCTGCCGCCTGTGGATGCTCACCGCATGCGCATAGTCTAAGACCAAATTTTGTCTTATAGAGCACAATGTATGAGGCAATCAATACCAAAAATGCAATTAACATAAACCAGTTAAATTCAAAATCTCCAATATTGGCCAGAAATGCCTTTTTTTCCTGTCCATAGGAAACTGCGGAGGAGACATTATCAGCACTCTCCGCTGAGTTGATTGCTCGAACCAACACAACTGCAATAGCAGGTCCAAGCAGATTTAATGCAGTGCCCACCAGGGTCTGATCCGCATTAAATCGAATGGCTGCCACTCCTAAAAGTAAAGAAAAAATCATTCCAATAACAACACTGGAAAGGATAACCAAAAGTATCATGAGCGGAGCAGCTAAAGTCTCAGGTAGAAATTTCATGGCAAGTGCTCCTCCCAGAGCCCCCATAACCATAATACCCTCCAGGCCAATATTAATGACACCACTGTGTTCCGAGAAGCATCCACCAAGCGCCACAAGCACCAGAACGGAAGCAAAAATCAACGTATATTGAATTAATAACACCATTATGCTTTCCCTCCTTTCACTTCTCTTGCAGCCTGTTTTTCATCTCTTTTGTCCAGAAATCTGTTCAGCCACATTTTAAAGAAAAGTACAAATCCGCATAGATAAATAATAAACGCAGAAATCAAATCAGAAATCTGAGAACAGTAAACGGTTTTATCCACATAGGTTCCACCACTGGTAATGTGCTGAATAAAGTAGGATGAAAAAATGACACCTATGGGATTGGAACCTCCCAGGAATGCCGCCGCAATTCCATTGAATCCCATACCCGGAATACTGGTCTGCTGTACCATCCACTGCTCAATACCGGTAAGGTAAAAGATACCTGCGCCAAGTCCGGCCAGACCTCCTGAAATCACCATTGTGATAATAATATTTCTCTTTTCTTTCATGCCACAATATTTTGCAGCATGCTTATTCATACCTGTAGCCTTCAGCTCATATCCAAACTTGGTTTTTTCCAATACAATCCAAACAAGAATAGCCATAATGACTGCAAGTGGAAGACCAATGGTAACAAACTGATTATTGGTAAAAATCTTATCCAGCCCCGCATTGGGAAGCAATGCGCTTTTGTTAACACTGGACAGCGGCTTTGTATAAGGAGTAGACTGTTCTTTTACTTTTGCCAGAAGCATGTTCACGGAGTAAAGTCCAATCCAATTGAGCATAATGCAGGAAATAACTTCATTCACATTAAAATACGCCTTCAGCGCACCGGAAATCCCTCCCACAATTGCCGCTGCAACGATAGCAGCTATAAGGCAAAGATACCATGGAAGGCCAAATTTAATCCCACAGTAAAGGCATGCCCCTGCTCCAATCACATACTGCCCTGCAGCACCAATGTTAAACAAACCGACTTTCCATGCAAACAATACAGAAAGGGAACACATAAGAAGTGCCGATGCCTTTACCAAAGTTGTTCCAAAGTATTTCATAGATGCCGCAGCACTTGGATAATACAAGAAATTCTTTAAAATGGCACTAATGGCACTGCCTGCACCACTGGGATTAATAATCAACAACACAATATAGCCAATCAGGAGGCCGACAACAATACAAAGCAATGAGCCAATGATGGTCTGTAATCCGCTATTTCTCAAAAGACTTTCTCTCTTTTTTGATTCACTATTCATTTGTACCTGCCTCCTTTCTCTTTGAGCCCGCCATATAAAGCCCCAGTTCTTCTACGGTAACCTTCTTTGGATCGAATTCTCCTACAATCTCACCTTCATACATAACCAGAATACGGTCAGATACATTCATAACTTCATCCAATTCCAGACTGACAAGAAGCACAGCTTTACCGGCATCTCTCTGGGCTACCAATTCCTTATGCACATTTTCAATAGCTCCAACGTCCAGTCCTCTGGTGGGCTGAACTGCTATCAAAAGTTCCGGATTCTTGTCAATTTCTCTGGCAACAATCGCTTTCTGCTGATTACCGCCGGACATAGAGCGAGCCTTTGTAATTGCCCCCTGTCCTGAGCGAACATCATACTGTTCAATCAAGCGATTGGCATACTCCCGTATGGCTCTCCGCTTCAGAAAACCAAATTTATTGGTAAATTCAGGTTCAAAATATCTCTGAAGGACTAAGTTGTCTTCCAAAGAATAGTCAAGGACAAGTCCATGTTTATGTCTGTCTTCCGGAATGTGACTCATTCCCGAGGTGAGGCGTTTTCGAATAGAACTGTTGGTGATATCCTCTCCATTTAAAATTATTTTCCCTTCTTTTAACGGTTCCAACCCTGAAAGCCCATATGCGAACTCCGTCTGTCCATTGCCGTCAATACCTGCAATACAAACAATCTCTCCACGACGTACCTGAAGAGATACATCGTTGACAGCGTCATTTTTATGACGTTTTGATGCAACAGTCATATGTTGTACATCCAAAACCACATCACCCGGATTACAAGGCTTCTTATCCACCACAAAATTCACATCACGGCCCACCATCATAGCAGAAAGTTTTTCCGGTGTTGTGTCCGATACATCCACTGTTCCAATATACTTTCCCTTCCTCAGTACACTGCATCGGTCTGCCACCTGCATGATCTCTCCCAATTTATGAGTGATAAACAGAATACTCTTGCCCTCTGCCGCCAGATTCTTCATAATGGTCATCAATTCTTGGATTTCTTGAGGCGTCAAAACAGCAGTAGGCTCGTCAAAAATCAATATCTCATTATCGCGATATAGCATTTTGAGAATCTCTGTTCTCTGTTGCATACCCACGGTTATATCCTCAATCAATGCATCAGGATCAACAGCCAGGCCATACTTGTCAGACAACTCCAAAACTTTCTTTTTGGATTCCTCTTTTTGTAAAAAACCATTCTTTGTAGTCTCAACTCCCAGAATAATATTATCGAGAACACTGAAGCACTCCACCAATTTAAAATGCTGATGTACCATACCGATTCCCAAGTCATTGGCGTCATTTGGATTGTTAATTACAACCTTTTTCCCGTCCTTGTGAATCTCACCCTCTTCCGGCTGATATAATCCAAAAAGTACACTCATCAGTGTGGATTTGCCCGCCCCATTTTCTCCCAGCAGAGCGTGAATTTCTCCTTTTTTCAGCTGCAAAGTGATATTATCGTTTGCAATGATTCCCGGAAATCGTTTGGTGATATTCAGCATCTCAATTGCATAATTATCCATCCTTTGCCTCCTCCTCTCTTACTATGCGACTTCTCTATAAAACAAGGGAGCAAGCGCTTCACCTGCTCCCCCTACCAATTCAATACATATATGATAATTACTTGATGCTGCCGTAGTCGTTAACCTTAACAGATGTCTTTGGCATAGCTGAAATATCGTTAGATACTTTAACCTTGCCGGCTCTCATGTCCTTAACAAGTGCAACATAATCATCCTCTGTAAAGCCTTCACCCCACTGTGTGCTCTCAGTTGGAAGCTGAACGTAGTTCAATTCAGGATCGTCAGAAACCAAGCCAAGGTTGTCAATCTTACCAGCGTAATTGCTCCAGTTACCAGCCTTGATATCTGTAAGAACTGTGTTAACTGTTGCAGCGAGACCCTTCATTGCAGAAGTAACAGTCAAGCCTTCCTTGTACTCATCAATAACAGGAGCCTGGTCTGAGTCTACACCGATTACCTTGCCGTCAGTCTTTACCGCTGCCTCAGCTGCAGATGTATAGATACCACCACCACAAGCAAATACAACTTCTACATTCTTGGTGCCATACCATGTATCCATTGTTGCTGTGATATCAGCATCGCCGTAGAACTGACCGCCACATACGTATTCGACTTCAACTTCATCTTCAATGCCAAGTTCTTTTGCAGCAGCATCAATTCCCTGAACATATCCATAACCGAAACGTGTTACTGCAGGAACAGACATACCGCCCAAGAATCCAAGATGCTTATAGCCCAACTTAGTTGCTGCATAACCAGCCATATATCCGGAAAGTTCTTCCTGATATGTACAGCAGTATACATTGTCAGTGTTGTAATACTCTGTTACATCATAATCATCAGGATTATATGTGTATCCTTCACCAACACCCTTCTCACAGATATCACCTGCAGAAACGTCAAGTGCTACAAACTTTACATCAGGATATAATTCTGACTGTGATACAACGGCTGCAGCGAACATATAGCCCGGCATTACAATTACATTAGCACCATTTGCCACTGCCTGGTCAACGCTGGCATTTCTGGCCTCGTCGGAATCACTATCAGGCTTGTAATATGTGAACTCAACATCATTGTCCTCTGCCCATGCCTTACATGTCTCATAGGTTGTCTGATTAAAGCTTTCATCTGTGATATCGCCGGAGTCAGTAATCATAGCAATATTCATCTCTTCGCCGGATGTGTCCTTTGCATCCTTCTTGCCTTCATCAGATTTGCTTCCACATCCTGCCAGTGACAATACCATCAATCCAGCAAGAACCATTGAAATAAGTCTTTTTTTCATAAAAATTATCCTCCTTATTTATTTCAACCAATTTCTACGGAAATTATGACATATGTCCCAAAATAAAAATAGGACTAAAGTCTCTTTTTTTCTTATATTTGTTTGATTCGTTGAATATATATAGTTAATAGTATACCCTTTTGTGCATTTTTTAATTATTTTTTTGCAAAAAAGGGACATTTTATCCTTTTTTGCAAAAAAATAACCCTCGGAAACAAAATGTCTCCGAGGGTTTATTACCCAAATATCAAACCGGCAACAGAATTTACATTCCCATCTGCTTTGCAACCTCAGCAGCGAAGTCCTCTTCCTTCTTCTCGATTCCTTCACCTGTCTCATAGCGAACAAAGCCTTTGATCTTGATGTTTGCGCTGTTTGCCTTTGCAACTTCCTCAACATACTTAGATACGATCTGCTTGCCATCCTCAGCCTTAACGTAAACCTGATCAAGCAAAACAACCTCTTTCAACTCTTTGTTGATACGGCCCTTAATCATGCCCTCGATAACCTTCTCAGGCTTCTGAGATTCTTTGGGATCGTTGGCAATCTGTGCGCGAAGAATCTCTTCCTGCTTAGCAATATAATCATCGCTTACTTCTGCGCGATCTGTGTAAGTAGGATTCAATGCTGCAACCTGCATTGCAAGGTTCTTAGCCATCTCCTTGACTGCGTCGTTGACAACATCTGTCTCTACATCTACCAACACACCAATCTTACCGCCCATATGAACATAATCAGCGATAAATCCGTTTGCCTCCTCAATCTGAGCAAAACGACGAATCTTCAAATTCTCACCGATAACTGCAATCTGGCTTGCCAGCTCTTCGTTAACTGTCTTAGTGGTATCCAAAGCCCACGCCTCGTTCAAGAATGCATCAACATCAGTTGCCTGAGTATCCATAGCCTGTGCTGCAACCTGTGCAACATAAGTCTGGAACTTCTCATTCTTTGCAACAAAGTCTGTCTCAGAGTTAACCTCTACTGCAACTGCCTTCTTAGCATCATCAGAAACCTTAAGTGCAACAATACCCTCTGCAGCGATACGGCCGGCCTTCTTCTCTGCCTTAGCCAATCCCTTCTTTGCAAGGTATTCAACAGCGGCATCCATATCACCGTCTGTCTCGCCCAAAGCTTTCTTACAATCCATCATACCTGCGCCTGTAAGTTCACGCAGTTCTTTTACCATTGCTGCTGTAATAGCCATTGTGATTTCCTCCAATAATGAATATTTTACTCTTCTACGCTCTCTTCTGCCACTTCTTCAGTGTCAACTTCTACTGTACCCTGCTTAGCTTCGATAACAGCGTCTGCCATCTTAGATACGATTAATTTAACGGCTCTGATTGCATCATCATTACCAGGAATTACATAATCCAGTTCTTCGGGATCGCAGTTTGTATCTGCAATACCAATTAACGGAATACCAAGAATATGAGCTTCCTGTACACAGATTCTTTCCTTCTTGGGATCAACAACGAAGATTGCATCGGGCAGAGTCTTCATCTCCTTGATACCGCCAAGGTTCTTTTCCAGTTTTTCCAGTTCTTTCTTTAACTCGATAACTTCCTTCTTGGGCAGTACATCAAATGT
>JAQXIY010000071.1 GCA_029008035.1 Lachnospiraceae bacterium | reverse complement strand
TGTGGCTGTAATTCGGCTGGTGAGCCGGATGGTGTGACAGAAATCACTTGCGATGCTACCAACTGCCGCTATAACATAAGCGGAAAGTGTGACGCCGGAAGCATTGATATTGCCAACAGCGTTGGTGCCGGACAGACAAAGTGTGCCAGCTTTTCTATGAGATAGTTTTCTTTGAGATGACAACAGGGCCTGCCTGATGGGCAGGCCGTTTTATTTGGAGTAAAGATATGAATACTGATATTAATTTTCCTAATTTACATATATACTTGGAACATGTGGGGAAATCCGTTAACATATTTGGATTTGACATTGCATATTACGGCATTATTATCGCGATAGGTATGCTTCTGGCGGTGGGTTTGATTATGTATTTGGCCAAGAAGGCGGGCATCAATGAAGATTTTTGCATGGATGTATGTATCTATGGCATTCTCTTTGGTGTAATTGGAGCCAGAGTTTATTACGTGATTTTTGCCTGGGATATCTATAAGGATAACCTGCTTGGCATCTTTAATCTCAGAGAGGGAGGACTGGCCATCTATGGTGGGGTACTGGCAGGTATGGTCACCTGCATCGTACTGTGTCGCAAGAAAAAGGTGTCCTTCCTTTGTATGGCAGATTGCGTCGTGCCGGGAGTTTTGGTAGGGCAGATTGTGGGACGCTGGGGCAACTTCTTTAACCGGGAAGTGTTTGGCCAGTACACCGATAATCTGTTTGCAATGGAACTGCCGGTAAATGCAGTGCGCTCTATGGAGGATGTGACCCGGGAGATGTTGAACCATGGACGAGTGGTGGATGGTGTTATGTACATTCAGGTACATCCCACCTTTCTCTATGAATCCCTGTGGAATTTTATATTACTGATTTTTATGCTTTGTTATTTTAAGAGAAAGAAATTTGATGGGGAACTATTCTGCTATTACCTGTTTTTCTATGGGGTGGGACGTTTTATTATTGAAGGGGTCCGCACAGATCAACTGAAATTGTGGAATACAGCCATTCCGGTTTCACAGGCATTGGCGGTAGTGTTGATGTTAGTATCCCTGGGACTTTATGTGTGGTTGAGGCGATGCAAAAAGAGATAACAATGTGATGAAGGTGGGGCTCGGCTTTTGTGCCGGGCCTCTTTTTTTGCGTAAAAACAGCCAAAATATTGATGCGAATTTTGTGCAAATTTTTTTGAAAATAAATAATAAATGGAAAAACCACAAAGTGTTGTGGTTGGGGCATGATGACCACAATACCTAGTACTGGGATTTGCCCCCACCATCTGCCACAGGCCTGAAACCCTTGATTTATAAGGATTTCAGGCTTGATTTTTGCCCTGATTTACCATAGAATGTAGTTAAAAGTGGAGCGAAGTGGTATCCAGTGTCACAAAGTGGTGGATAAGTTGATAACTTTGTGGATAAGTCAGGAAGGGAGGTGCAGCCATTATGTTCATGGGTGAATATAGTCACAGTGTAGATGCCAAGGGCAGACTGATTGTGCCTGCTAAGTTCCGTGAACAACTGGGTGAACAGTTTGTTGTCACCAAGGGAGTGGATGGCTGCTTGTATGTATACTCCAATGAAGAGTGGAATCGAATCGAAGAGAAGTTCCGTGAAGTGAATTTGACCACCAAGGATGCCCGTAAGTTTATGCGCTTTTTCTTTGCAGGTGCTGCCACCTGTGAAGTGGACAAGCAGGGGAGAATATTAATTCCTTCTGTGCTCCGGGAATTCGCCGGATTGGAGAAGGATGTGGTACTGGTGGGTGTTCTGTCCAAGATTGAGATTTGGGACAAGGAACGCTACGAGGATGCCAGTGCTTATGATGACATGGACGAGATTGTGGAACACATGGCAGAACTTGGACTTAGCATTTAGGAGTGGGAATGGAATTTAATCACTATTCAGTCTTATTACAGGAGACCATTGATGAACTGAACATTAAGCCGAACGGTATTTATGTAGACGGCACTATGGGTGGCGGTGGTCACTCCTATGAGATAGCCAGTCGACTGGCAGGAGGTAGATTGATTGGATTCGACCAGGATAGAGATGCTCTTGCAGCAGCATCAAAGCGGTTAGAGCCTTTTGGGGACAAGGTTACCTATGTGCACAGCAATTACGAAGCCATGGCGTCAGAGCTGAAGAAACTGGGGATTGATGCGGTAGATGGCATCGTGCTGGATTTGGGGGTTTCCTCCTTTCAGTTGGATACGCCGGAGCGAGGATTCTCCTACATGGTTCCGGATGCGCCACTGGATATGCGCATGAATCAGGACAGTGACAGAACCGCAACGGATATTGTGAATGGATATTCGGAGGCAGAGTTGTACCGGATTATCCGGGATTACGGTGAAGACAGATTTGCCAAGAACATTGCCAGAAATATCTGCAAGGCAAGGGAGAATGAGCCCATTGAGAATGCGGGGCAGTTGAACAGAATTATTGAGGATTCCATTCCGAAAAGGTTACAGGTCAGTGGAGGACACCCGGCCAAGAGAACATATCAAGCAATTCGCATTGAGTTGAATCGCGAATTGGAAGTACTGGAAGAGAACCTGAACGATTTCATTACTCTTTTGAATGACGGGGGAAGGATTTGTGTCATCACGTTTCATTCTCTGGAGGACAGAATCGTCAAGAATATTTTCAAGAAGAATCAAGACCCATGCACATGCCCAAAGGACTTTCCGGTTTGTGTTTGCGGTGAGAAATCCAAGGGCAAGGTAATTACCAGAAAGCCAATCCTGCCCGGGGAAAAAGAACTGGAGGAGAACTCCAGATCCAGAAGTGCAAAACTTCGGGTATTTGAAAGGAAAGCCATTTAGTCAGTAGCCCAGGGAGGGGCAGAAAGGAATGCGCTATGGCAGAAGTTAAGACATTTTATTTCACAGAAGGGAATACGGTACGGCAGGTGGCACAGCCATTGCCGGATAGACGAGACCGGGAGAGAGAACTTAGGGAAGAACAACTGAGAAGACGGCGCAGACAGCAGAGAAAGCATGCGGCTATGATGCGGCGTAAGAGACTGTACGCTATGTACATTGCCGGTGTGATTGCATCTGCATGTGCCTTGTTTGTGGGATATGTAAATCTCACCAACAGCATCACCACACACATGGATAATGTTTCCAGACTTGAGAGCCAAGTGACAGAATTAAAGGCACAAAACAGCGCAACACAGAGCAGAATCGACACTTCTACCAATCTGGGTGATGTGAAAGCAGCTGCCATAAATCAGTTAGGAATGGTCTATGCAAATGCAGACCAAATAGTGTATTATAATATGGAAAACAATGATTATATGAGTCAATATCATAAAATTCCATAACGGCAGGTGTTATTTTTGGCAACAGGTAATTCCAGACAGAGAAAAAGAAAACCAAAGAAGCGATTATTAAAAAGAATGCAAAACAAACTCTACTTTGTATTTGGAGTGATTTGCGTTCTTTTTGTGGTTCTAATCGGGCGCTTGATGTACATCGAGTACACCAGCGGTGACAAATATGAGAAGATTGTGCTGGCACAGCAACAGTACGACAGTACCATCATTCCTTACCAGAGGGGAGATATTTTAGATTCCAAGGGGACCATACTGGCCACCTGTGTGGATGTTTACAATGTTATTTTGGATTGTAAAGTGTTGAATGCTAATGAGGATAAGATATCTTCCACCATATCCTATCTGGAATTGTGTTTCCCGGAGATCAAGGGTGAGACGGTGCGCCAACAGCTGGCGGACAACCCTGATGGACAGTATGTGGTTCTGGCAAAGAAAGTATCCTATGAGGAGATGCAGAAGTGTCAACAATTCATGGATGATGAGGAAAAGGGTAAGGAGATTGTAGGTATCTGGTTTGAGAAGGAATATGTGAGAAAGTATCCCTATAACAGTTTGGCGGCGGCGGTTCTTGGTTTTTCCACCTCCACCCAAGGCGTGATAGGTCTGGAGAAGCAGTATAACAACGAACTCAATGGTACCAATGGTCGCTCCTATGGGTATTTGAATTCTGACAGCAATGTGGAGCAGACGGTGGTAGAACCTCAAAACGGCAATTCGGTGGTTTTGACATTAGATGCTAATATCCAGACCATTGTGGAGGAGGCCATTCTTAAAGCAAATGCGGAGATGGTTGCAGAGAGTGCCGGGACAGGGGAGCAGACCCCGGAGGAAGGAACGCAGACGGGAGAAGCGCAGACGGGAGAAGCGCAAAGCACCCCCACCAGTTCTACATTGGGAAGTAATAACACGGCGGCCATTGTAATGAATCCAAAAAATGGGGAGATTCTTGCTATGGCCAGCTATCCGGGCTTTGACTTGAATAACCCTAAGGACTTGTCAGCCTTATACACGGAAGAGCAATTAGGGGAGATGAGTGAGGAGCAAAAGCTGGATATCGTCAATAATATCTGGCAGAATTATCCGGTGACGAAAACCTTTGAACCCGGATCTACCTTTAAGCCATTTACTGTGGCTATGGGATTGGATTCGGGAACACTGCAGGGGGATGAAACATACTTCTGTGATGGTGGAGAAGAGGTTGGCGGATGGACCATCGGTTGTGTGAAGAGGGACGGTCATGGAGAAGAAGATATTCGATGGGCGTTGGCAAACTCCTGCAATGATGCCATGATGCAGATGGTTCGTGTGATTGGCCCCAGCAATTTTGCAAAGTTTATGTCGGTATACGGATTTGGTCAAAAGACAGGAGTGGATTTGCCGGGAGAAGCCAGCACAGCATCTCTGATTTTCAATGAGGAGCAGTTGGCGCAAACGGAATCCAATCTGGCCACCAATTCCTTTGGACAGAATTTCAATGTTACAATGATTCAGTTGGCTTCTGCTTTCTGTTCACTGGTCAACGGGGGAGATATGTTTCAGCCTCATATTGTGAAGCGTATCGTGGACGAGTCCGGAGATACGGTGAAGGAAGTGTCTCCGGTGATTATGAAGCGCACGGTTTCCAAAGATGTCAGTGAAATGCTTTTGGATTATATGCTTACCGTTGTGGATGAGGGTACCGGTAAAAAGGCAGCGGTGGAAGGCTATCAGATAGCAGGTAAGACAGGTACGGCTCAGAAGCAACCCCGTGAGGAGAACAATTATGTGGTTTCCTTTATCGGGTGTGCTCCTTATGACGATCCGGAGGTGGTGGTTTATGTGGCCATCGATACACCCCATGTAGCGGCCCAGGATAAATGTTCCTACTCTTCTTACATTGCTAAGGATATTTTTGAACAAATTCTTCCATATCTCAATGTGAAAGGAATTCCTGTAGAAGGGGAAGAATAAACTGTTATAAATGTGTCTTTTGGGGCATGTATGAATCAGCTAAAAACATTTTCCTATCAAAAGACAAAACTGTTAGGATATCTGTATATATGTGCACTGCTGTTTTTGTGTATTCGTGTGGTGTATCTGATGGTATTTCGTGCCAGCCATTACGCAGAACTGGCGGTGGAAGTGGAACAAAGAGAACGCCACATCAAGGCGGCCCGAGGGAGGATTATCGACAGAAATGGCACAATTCTTGCATCCAACAAGACAGTGTGCACAATTTCCGTCATACACTCCCAGATTGAGGATGAAGATCGGGTGATTGCCTGCCTGTCACAGCAACTTGATCTGCCAAAAGAAGAAATTGCCAAGAAGGTGAAGAAGAACAGCTCTATCGAGAAAATTAAATCCAACGTAAGCAAGGAGATCGGAGATGCCATTCGGGAGTATGAGTTGGCAGGCGTGAAGGTGGATGACGATTACAAACGCTATTATCCCTATGACAGTCTCCAGTCCAAGGTAATTGGATTTACGGGAGGAGACAATCAGGGGATTATAGGCATTGAGAGTTATTATGATTCCTATCTTCAGGGAATGGATGGCAAGATATTGACCTATACAGATGCCAAGGGTGTGGAACTGCCGGAACTGGGTGAGGTGCGATTGGAGCCGGAGGCGGGGAAAGACCTCTATGTGAGTCTCGATTACAACATTTGCAAATATGCCACGCAGTTGGCATATCAAACCATGGAGAAGCATCAGGCAAAAGCGGTGGAAATGATCGTGATGAATCCGCAAAATGGAGAGATTCTTGCCATGGTAAATGCTCCGGAATTTTCTCTGTCAGAACCCTTTGCGCTGTCAGAAGAACTTCCTGAGGGGGCCACAGAGAAGCAAAAAAATGATGCGTTAAATGAGATGTGGCGAAACACCTGTATTAGCGACACTTACGAACCAGGGTCCTCCTTCAAAATTATCACCACGGCGGCTGCTCTGGAAGAAAAAGTGGTGACTTTGGACGAACAGTTTTGCTGCACCGGAAGCATTATGGTGGAGGACAGGAAAATTCGTTGTCACAAGACCACAGGACATGGCAGTCAGGATTTTACACATGCCATTATGAATTCCTGTAATCCGGTGTTTATTCAGCTTGGACTTCGCCTGGGGGCACCCCGCTTTTTTCATTATTTTGACCAGTTCCAGATGCTGGGCAAAACAGGGGTGGATATGCCCGGAGAAGCGTCTACCATCATGCATAAGCTTGATAATGTGGGACCGGTGGAACTGGCAACCATATCCTTCGGGCAATCCTTTCAGGTGACACCGATACAAATGGCCACAACGGTTTCTTCGCTGGTGAATGGCGGAAAGCGTATCACGCCCCATGTGGCTGTGGGTACGGGGGAGAGAAAGGGGGGCTCCAAGCAGACCTTTCGCTATCCCAACAAAGGAAATGTGGTGTCTAAGGATACCTCTGAGACACTGCAATATCTGCTGTATCAGGTTGTGGCAGAGGGGACGGGAAAGAACGGACAGGTGGAAGGATATGCCGTGGGAGGAAAGACGGCAACCTCCCAGATGCTTCCCAGAGGAAGCGGAAAATACATTGCATCCTTTGTGGGATTTGCCCCGGCAGACGATCCTCAGGTGTTGGCTCTTGTGATTATACATGAGCCGGTGGGGATTTACTACGGAGGAACGATAGCCGCACCTGTGGTGAGCCAGTTATTTGAAAACATACTTCCATATCTTGAGATATTGCAGAAATAGACAAAATCACTTATACTAGTAAAGTTAGTAATTTGCGAAAGAAAGCAAGAGAAACAAGGAGTAGATATGATAGAAAAAATTTTGATTCCGGTGTTGGTTTCCTTTGGAATTGCCACCATTTTAGGACCAATTGTCATCCCATTTTTGAGACGTCTAAAGGTAGGGCAGACAGAAAGAGAAGAACTGAAATCCCATCAGGTGAAGACAGGTACACCGACCATGGGAGGCCTGATTATCTTGGCTGCAGTGGTGATTACATCCGTAATGTTTATTCCCCGCTACCCAAAGATTGTGCCTATTCTCTTTTTGACGGTAGGTTTTGGAATGATAGGATTTCTGGACGATTATCTCAAGGTAGTGTTACGCCGCTCTGATGGACTGTTGGCTTGGCAGAAGATGCTGTTACAGATTGTGGTTACCACTGTTTTTGTAGTGTATCTGTTAAACTTTACAGATGTTTCCCTCACAATGCTTGTACCGTTTTCCGGGGGCAAATACCTTGACTTGGGATGGGTTGCCATACCACTGTTGTATTTTGCAGTAATCGGAACTGTAAACGGTGTGAATTTTACGGATGGTCTGGATGGTCTGGCATCCTCTGTCACTGTGCTGGTGGCAGTGTTCTTTACTGTGGTTGCAGTGGGGACGGGAAGCGGAATCGAGCCTATCACCTGCGCAGTTGTGGGAGCGCTCTTGGGATTTCTTTTGTTCAATGTATACCCTGCCAGCGTGTTTATGGGAGATACCGGTTCTCTGGCGTTGGGAGGCTTTGTGGCAGCCACGGCCTATATGCTACAGATGCCACTGTTTATTCTGATGGTGGGATTGATATATCTGGTAGAGGTACTGTCTGTTATTCTTCAGGTTGGTTATTTCAAACTTACCCATGGAAAGCGCATCTTCAAGATGGCGCCTATTCATCACCATTTCGAGTTGTCCGGCTGGTCTGAGACCAGAGTTGTAGCGTGCTTCTCCATTGTGACGGCACTGCTCTGTCTGGTGGCATTTGCTGCTATGTAGTTGCAGAAGACAGGAGGTACATTTTGGATATTTCACAGAATACATTTATTGTAGTAGGAACGGGAATCAGCGGCATCGCGGCCACAGAACTTTTACTGAAGCGGGGTGCCAAGGTTTATTTATATGATAGCAATGCATGTCTGGATGTGGCTGAAGTGAAGGCAAAGCATCCATCGATTGCTTCCGTGGAAATTTTGTTGGAGCAGGTACCACAGGATGTGATGAGCACTTTGGATATTGCTGTGTTAAGTCCCGGTGTTCCCACGGACATCCCTCTGGTGGAGACTTTTCGCACCAAGGGCATAGCTATTTGGGGCGAGATTGAACTGGCCTATGTATGTGGTAAGGGCAGGATTGCAGCCATCACGGGAACCAATGGAAAGACTACCACCACATCATTGGTGGGACATATTATGTCCGGCTATTTTTCACAGGTGAAAGTGGTGGGGAACATTGGAATTCCTTATACCAGAGTGGTGGATGAACTGACGGAGGAGTCGGTGGTTGTGGCAGAAATCAGTAGTTTTCAATTAGAGACTGCTGTCACATTTGCGCCAAAGGTTTCTGCGATCTTAAATATTACGCCGGATCATTTGAATCGTCATCACACCATGGAGAATTATATTGCGGCCAAGGAGAGTATTACCAAGAATCAAGGGCCGGAGGATATCTGTGTATTGAACTATAATGATGCAGTGCTTCGGGCATTTGGGGCCACCCTGCCACAGAAAGTTATCTATTTCTCAAGCACAGAGGAACTGTGTGAGGGGCTCTATGTGAAGGATAAGGAAATTCTTTGGGCCAGAGATGGCAAGACTTTGCCCATTATTTCGGTGGATGAGATGCAGATTTTGGGAGCACATAATTATGAGAATGCCATGGCGGCTATTGCTATGTGTGATGGTATGGGGGTTCCCATGGATTACATTGTGGAGGGGCTACGCACCTTTCAGGCTGTGGAACATCGTATTGAGTATGTGTGTAAGAAGAGAGGTATTGCCTTTTATAATGATTCCAAGGGAACCAATCCGGATGCGGCCATCAAGGGCATTCTTGCCATGAATCGTAGGACTGTTTTGATTGGCGGAGGATATGACAAGGAGTCTACCTATGATGAATGGATTGAAAGCTTTGGCGATAAAGTCAAGAAATTGGTGCTGATAGGTCAGACCAGAGAGAAGATTGCTGCCTGTGCCAAGGCGCATGGATTTACGGAATATGTATTTGCCGATTCTTTGGAGGAGGCAATCGATATAGCATATGAGACGGCTGTGCCGGGGGAGGCAGTGCTTCTGTCCCCTGCCTGTGCCAGTTGGGGAATGTTCGATAACTATGAACAACGCGGTGATATATTTAAGGAATATGTAAGAAGTCTTAAGGAGTAGTGCATGGAACGGTCTGTATCCCCATCACAACAAAAGAAGAAAAATAACATTGGAAAAGGTAAATATATCGACTACACCTTGCTTTTGATGATCATTTGTCTGTTGGCTTTTGGACTGGTTATGCTCTACAGCACCAGTGCTTACAATGCAACCTTAAAGACGGGTGACTCTGCCTTTTATTTGAAAAAACAGGTAAAAGCGGCCATTGTAGGATTTGGACTGATGTTTTTGTGTATCAAGATTGGGTATCGACAGTTTGCCCGGTTTGCCGGACTCGGTTATGTGGTGGCGGCTGTACTGTGTTTGATGGTTAACTTTGTTGGAACCAGTTCTCACGGGTCCTCTCGTTGGCTCAATATTGGAGGAATCTCCTTTCAGCCTTCAGAGCTTGCCAAGGTGGCAGTGATTTTGTATCTGGCCACCGCCATTAGCAAAAGACCCAATGCTATGCGGGATTTAAAGAACAATGTGCGTTTGCTTGTGTCCATTGCGCCGATTTTTCTGGTGGTGGCTTACAACAACCTGAGTACGGCCATTATCATTGCGGGGATTGCTTTCGTGATGGTGTTTGTGTCCAGTCCCAAGTATGCCCCGTTTGTTCTTTTAGTTCTGGGCATGGGTGTCCTGGCATTCCTCTTTGTGTTGGGAGCCAAGGGCTCTTACCGAATGGAACGTATCCAAACATGGCTGAATCCGGAGAATTACGACACGGGATATCAGACTTTGCAGGGCTTATATGCCATTGGTTCCGGTGGATTGTTTGGAAAAGGTCTTGGAGAGAGTATTCAGAAATTGGGCTTTGTTCCGGAGGCTCAAAATGATATGATTTTTTCGATTATCTGCGAGGAATTGGGATTGTTTGGAGCCATATGTGTGATACTCATGTTTATTCTTTTGCTGTGGCGGTTTCTTCTTATTGCCACCAAGGCGAAGGATATGTTTGGTTCCTATCTGGTGATAGGTATTATGACCCATATTGCGCTGCAGGTAATCCTAAATATTGCCGTGGTTACAAACACCATACCGAATACCGGTATCACATTGCCTTTTGTCAGTTATGGAGGTACCTCCATGATGATTCTTATTGCGGAAATGGGGGTAGCCCTCAGCGTTTCAAAAGATATGCAGGTAGATATGTAAAGGAAAGAGTATGAGAGCATTTCGATTTTACTTTATGAATATCCTTCTGGGCATTCTCATTGTGGGGATTGCATCTGTGGTGGGCATCGCCATGTTTTGCAGTATTCACAAGGTGAGCGTGGAGGGGAACACCATTTATACGGATGAGGAGATAACGCAACTGGTTTTGGATGGGAAATATCCCAACAACTCCGTGTATGAGGCTTTACATAATACCCTCAAGCCCAAGAAAGATATCCCTTTTGTCTCAAAGGTGACCGTAAAGCTTACCGGCTATGACAAATTGTCTATTAAAGTGGTGGAGAAGGATTGTGTGGGTTACCTTCCTCTGGAGAAGGGAGGATATGCCTATTTCGATCAGAATGGAAGCGTGGTTGAGGTATCGGAACGCCTGATTGATAAGTCCATCGGAGTGTCCGGTGTTACCTTAAAGAAGGCCGAGGTGGGGCAAAAGGTGGAACTGGAGAAAGAGCAATTGAATCTTATGGTGCAGTTGCTGAAGGCTATGCAAAAATACGAGTTGGAAATCTCGGGGCTTAGTTTTGATGAAGCGGGAAATGCTACAGTCTCCTATGGGGACATTTTAATCTCAGTGGGCAAGGCAGACTTTTTGGAGGAGAAAATGATGCGGCTTCCTTACATATTGCCCCAAGTAGAGGGACAAGCCGGGACACTACATTTAGAAAACTGGACTAAGGATAACACAGATATTGTGTTTCGGAAGCGAGAGTAGGAACCTTGATATTTTTACACTTTTTCAAAAAAATAGGTTGATAAATGCATAAAAAATAGATATTATAGTGTATATGAGTTTTAATAGGAAGATTTATGATGTGAGTCGTAGATGATAGATGGGTAGAAGGAGGAAGACGTCTTGCTTGAGATTATAAACGATGAAGCAACCTCCAACGCTAGAATTATTGTTGTAGGTGTTGGTGGTGCAGGTAATAATGCTGTTAATAGAATGATTGATGAGAATATCGGTGGAGTAGAATTTATCGGTATTAATACAGATAAGCAGGCATTGGAGCTATGTAAGGCTCCCAAGCGTATCCAGATTGGTGAGAAGCTTACCAAGGGATTGGGTGCCGGTGCACAGCCTGAGATTGGTGAGAAGGCTGCAGAGGAGTCTGCAGAGGATATTTCCGCTAATCTGAAGGGGGCAGAGATGGTTTTTGTCACCTGCGGAATGGGTGGCGGAACCGGTACAGGTGCCGCTCCTGTTGTGGCTAAGATTGCCAAGGAACAGGGTATCCTTACGGTAGGTGTTGTGACGAAGCCGTTCAACTTCGAGGCTAAGACCCGTATGGTGAATGCCAATGCAGGTATTGAGCGCTTGAAGGAGAATGTAGACACATTGATTGTGATTCCTAACGACAAGTTGTTGGAGATTGTAGATCGCAGGACAACAATGCCGGAGGCTTTGAAGAAGGCCGATGAAGTATTACAGCAGGCAGTACAGGGAATCACAGATTTGATTAACCTTCCTGCACTGATTAATCTTGACTTTGCAGATGTACAGACAGTTATGAAGGACAAGGGTATGGCTCATATCGGTATCGGTACAGCCAAGGGTGATGAGAAGGCGATGGAAGCCGTTCGCCTTGCAGTGGAGAGCCCGCTTTTGGATACCACTATCAATGGTGCAACCCATGTCATTATCAATATTTCCGGAGATATCTCTTTGATGGATGCCAATGCGGCTTCCAACTACGTGAAGGATTTGACAGGAGATTCTGTTAATATTATCTTTGGTGCTAAGTATGATGAGACTATGACAGATGAGGCAACCATTACGGTTATTGCCACAGGTTTGGGAGACGGTCCTGCTAAGCCATCTATGGGGTCTCTTCTGAATAATATGCAGTATGCCAATACAAGCGGGGCATCTAAGCCATCTACCTTAGGTTCTGCTGCCGGACTACATAGCAGTTTTGGTACAGCACCTAAGCCAGTGACACCGGGTACCGCTGCTCCCGAGGCCGGCATTCCCAATGCGTTTTCCGGTATCAGCAAGCCACAGCAGCCCACCAGCACAGTAAAGCAGGAGGATATTAAGATTCCTGAATTTTTAAAGAACACAAGAAAATAATATAGCGGTTCGTTTCGACAGAATTTATAGAGCCACTTCCTTATAATCGTAGTGATGAGAGGAGGTGGCTTTTATTTATGCAGTTTATCTGGATGCTCTGATTATGGAAAATATTCTTTTGGATGGTGTGAGTCTTTTATGTGTGGGGCTATGGTGTAAAAAGCCTTTACGACTGAAAGGACTGGGATGGGGTGTGGCCTTTGGAGTGGGGGCAGGGACGCTTTGTTTTTTGACTGTTAGAAATTTTCTCCTTTATCTTGCGGCAATGTTTTTGCTGGTAAATCCCCTTATGCTGCTCATGGCATTTGGAAGAATGCCTGTTGTCTCGCTGACAAAGCTATACGGATGTTGTATGGCACTAAATCTGGTTCTGGGGGGATGCGTGAACTTGCTGAGACAAATGCTTCCGGGGAAGTGGTACCAGTGGATATTACCCGTCTCTTGTGCAAGTGTTGTGATTATCATTTTGTTGCTTGGATGGGGAAAGAGGCGTGAAGCTACTTATGTAAAAGTCACGGTCTTGGTACAGGGACAGGTAAGGGAGATGTGTGCATTGCGGGATACGGGGAACTGTCTTCGGGATGTGTTGACGGGACGTCCTGTTTGTATCGTCTCCCGGGAGTGGCAAGAAGAACTTGGTTTATCGGAGGAAAACTTACGCCCTATTTCTTATGAGACAGTGGCGGGGAAAGACACCTTGTATATCTATCCTGCTACAAAGTTTTTTGTGATGGAGAAAGGAGAAATGATACAACAGAGAGATATGATGCTGGGTTTTGGACAGAAATCCCTGTTTCAGGGGAAAAGATACCAAATGATATTACATAAAGAATTTTGCTAGGAGTGAGAACGTCATGCGGCTATTATTAAAACTTTTATCAGATTTACAACAGGAGATTTTGTACATTGGCGGGGCCGATGTGTTGCCGGAGCCCCTTACTGAGGAGCAGGAAAAACATTACATTTCCCTATTGGTGGAAAAAGGAGATAAAGAGGCTAAGGAAAAATTGATTGAGCACAATTTGCGACTGGTTGTTTATATAGCAAAGAAATTCGACAACACTAAGGTGGGAGCGGAGGATTTGATTTCCATTGGAACCATTGGCTTGATGAAGGCAATCAATACCTTTGATGCCACCAAGTGTATTAAACTGGCCACATACGCTTCCAGATGTATTGAGAATGAAATACTCATGTATCTGCGGAAAAACAGTAAGCAAAAATTTGAGGTTTCCATTGACGAACCCTTGAATGTGGACTGGGACGGAAATGAATTGTTACTCTCTGATATCTTGGGAACAGAGGAGGATATTATCTATAAAGACTTGGAAACACAGGCTGATTTGAAGTTATTAAATCAGGCTTTAAAAACATTAAATGGAAGGGAGAAGATGATTATTGAACTGCGTTTTGGATTGCACTCCAAGGATGGAGAGGAATTGACCCAGAAGCAGGTGGCTGATTTGCTGGGGATTTCCCAATCCTACATATCCAGACTGGAGAAAAAAATCATTCGTCGTCTGAACAAGGAAATGGAAAGACAGGTGTGTGGCTAGGAGAAGAACACTTGTTGTAAAGGGGGCGTTTTAGTATAATATTTACTATGAAACGACCCAAGAAAAGATAACAGGAGAACACAATTTATGAACATTCATGCAAAACTAGCTGAGGAACTGAAGATTCGCCCGGCCCAGGCAGAGGCGGCGGTGAAATTAATTGATGAGGGCAATACCATTCCCTTCATCGCCAGATACCGAAAGGAAGCCACAGGGGCATTAAACGATGAGGTACTCAGAAATCTTTATGACCGTTTGACCTATCTTCGCAATCTCCAGGAGCGCAAGGAGACGGTGCTTGCAAGCATTGAGGAGCAGGGGGCTATGACTCCGGAATTAAAGGCACAGATTGAGGCGGCGGAGACTTTGGTGGTCTTGGAAGACTTGTATCGTCCTTATCGCCCTAAGCGAAGAACCAGAGCTACCATTGCTAAGGAGAAGGGCCTGGAACCCTTGGCCAACCTCATTGTGCTTCAGATGATGAACACTTCTTTGGAACAGGAAGCACAAGCCTATGTGGACGAACAAAAGGGAGTGATGAGTCCTCAGGATGCCATAGATGGTGCCTGTGATATTATTGCGGAGACTATCTCAGATGAGGCGGACTATCGAAGTCACATCCGAGGCCTTACAGAGAAAAAGGGACACATACAGTCTGTGGCAAAGGACAGTGAGGCGGAGTCTGTCTATGAGATGTATTACGACTTTGACGAGCCGATTTCCAAACTTCCGGGACACAGGATATTGGCATTGAATCGCGGAGAGAAGGAAAAGATTCTCACTGTGAAGGTGATTGCCCCGGAAGAGGATATTACGAAGTATCTCTGTAAGAAAGTGATTACAAAAGAGAATCCCATTACCACACCGGTATTGCAAAGGGCAGTGGAGGACAGCTATCAACGCCTGATTGCGCCGGCCATTGAGAGGGAGATTCGCAATCAACTGACAGAGATGGCAGAAGACGGGGCCATTGGTGTATTTGGAAAGAATCTGACCCAGCTTTTAATGCAGCCACCTATCGCTAACCAGGTTGTTCTGGGGTGGGATCCGGCCTTTCGTACCGGATGTAAGTTGGCGGTGGTGGATGCCACGGGAAAGGTACTTGACACCACAGTGATTTTCCCAACAGCTCCTCAGAACAAGGTGGAGGAATCTAAGGCGGTGCTGAAAAAACTGATTTCCAAGTATCACATTACCTTGATCTCTGTGGGAAACGGGACGGCCAGCCGTGAGTCGGAGAAGATCATCGTGGATTTGTTGAAGGAGTTACCGGTGAGCGTACAGTATGTGATTACCAACGAGGCGGGAGCATCTGTTTACTCTGCCAGCAAATTGGCCACCGAAGAGTTCCCTAACTTTGATGTGGGACAGCGAAGTGCCACCTCCATTGCAAGGCGCGTGCAGGATCCCTTGGCGGAACTGGTTAAAATAGATCCCAAATCCATAGGTGTAGGCCAGTATCAGCACGATATGAATCAGAAGAAGTTGGGAGAGGCACTGGGTGGCGTGGTGGAAGACTGCGTGAACAGAGTAGGAGTTGATTTGAATACGGCTTCTGCATCTCTTTTGGAATATGTATCCGGTATCAATAAGACGCTGGCAAAAAATATTGTGGCTTATCGTGAGGAGAATGGAAAGTTTACCACCAGAAAGCAACTTCTCAAGGTGGCAAAGCTTGGGCCAAAGGCCTACGAACAGTGTGCAGGTTTTCTTCGCATCCCGGATGGGAAGAATCCTTTGGATGCCACCAGCGTGCATCCGGAGAGTTATGAGATTACGGAACAATTGTTGCAGCGTCTGGGATACACAACCGCAGACATCAAGGGAGAGCAGCTATCCCGTATTTCAAAAGAAGTTAGGGATATAAAGAAACTGGCTGAAGAACTGGGGGTGGGTGATATCACTCTGCAGGATATTTTATCCGAGTTGGAGAAGCCGGGAAGAGATCCCAGAGAGGATATGCCAAAGCCTATTTTGCGCAGCGATGTATTGGAGATAAGCGATTTGATGCCGGGGATGGTGTTAAAGGGAACGGTGCGAAATGTTATTGATTTTGGCGCTTTTGTAGACGTTGGGGTACATCAGGACGGCCTTGTTCACATTTCCCAAATTTGTGACCGATACATCAAGCATCCCTTGGAGGCGGTAAGCGTTGGGGACGTGGTTGACGTGCAGGTGATGAGCGTGGATTTAAAGAAACAGCGAATTCAATTAACCATGAAAATAAAACAGGAGAAGTAGAAAGGAAGGGGTACCGATGAAGATTACGTTTTTGGGGGCTGCCCATGAGGTGACGGGAAGCTGTCACTTTGTTGAGGTGGGAGATAAGAAATTTCTGGTGGACTGTGGTATGGAACAGGGGCCGGATCTTTACAAGAATCAGGAATTGCCGGTGCAAGCGGCTGCCATTGATTATGTGTTTGTGACCCATGCACATATCGACCATTCCGGCTTGCTGCCACTTTTGTACAGTCACGGGTTCCGGGGACAAATTTATGCCACAGAGGCCACCTGCGAATTGTGTAACATTATGTTAAAGGACAGTGCACATATTCAGACCTTTGAAGCGGAGTGGAAAAACCGCAAGGCAAGACGAGCAGGACGGCCGGAGGTGACACCTCTGTATACTATGGAGGATGCGCAAGGGGTGTTGGAACACTTTGTTCCCATGCGTTATCATGACAGAATGAAAATTTGTAATGAGATTGATGTGCGCTTTGTGGATGCAGGACACTTGCTGGGATCCTCCTCTATTGAGATTTGGCTTACAGAGGGTGAGGAACACCGTAAAGTGGTATTTTCCGGAGATGTGGGACAGGGGAACAAGCCCTTGATCAAGGAACCGGAATTTGTGGAGGAAGCAGATTATGTGCTGATTGAATCCACCTATGGAGACAGGGAACATCACGCTCCCGGCGACTTTGCCAAAGCCTTGGCAGAGATTATGCGCCAGACCTTTCAATCCGGTGGTAATTTGGTAATTCCGGCTTTTTCTGTGGGCAGAACCCAGGAAATGCTTTACTTTATTCGTCGTATCAAGGAGGGACATCTCTTAGAAGGCATTGACAGTTTTGATGTGTATATGGATAGCCCCTTGGCAGTGGAGGCAACAGCTATTTTCCATGAGAATGTGTCTGAGTGCTTTGATGAGGAAGCCAAGAAGTTGATCGCCGAAGGAAAGAATCCTATTCGTTTTCCCGGGTTAAAAATGGCGGTGAGCAGTGATGAATCCAAGATGATTAACTTTGATATGAAGCCAAAGGTTATCATCTCCGCATCTGGTATGTGTGAGGCAGGACGTATACGCCATCATTTGAAACATAACCTGTGGAGGCCGGAGTGCACCATTCTCTTTGTGGGATATCAGGTGCCGGGAACGCTGGGACACAGTCTGTTAAACGGAGCCAAGGAAGTGAGGCTGTTTGGTGAGACGGTGAATGTGGAGGCCCGCATTGAGAATTTACCTGGTATCAGCGGACACGGAGACAGAAACAAATTGCTTCAGTGGATTGGAGCACTGAAAAGAGAACCCCAGAAAGTCTTTGTGGTTCACGGCGACGATGCGGTATGTGACAAGTTTGCCAGGGATATTCGGGACACCTATGGGTACAATGCCATTGCTCCCTACTCCGGGGATGAGTTTGACTTGCTGACAGGAGAGTGCATTCGTCAGGGCGACCATCAACCGATGCAGAAAAAGAAGCCTTCTGCCAAGGTGGTATCCAATGTATTTGCAAGACTGGTGGCTGCCGGTGAGCGGTTGATGCATGTGATTCGCGGATGCGAGGGCATGGCGAACAAAGATTTAGCCAAATTTGCAGACCAGATTAACGCTCTGTGTGACAAGTGGAGCAAGTGAGATAGCGCTCCATAGATTTTAGGGCATTTTTTTCCAGACGGGAGACCTGGGCCTGAGAGATCTGTATCTCTGAGGCCACTTCCATCTGGGTTTTTCCTTCAAAGAATCTAAGGCGGATAATATGGGATTCCCGGTCAGGGAGGGTGTCTAAGGCATCATTGAGAGACAGACTCTCCACCCAGTTATCCTCCTTATTTTTTTTGTCGCTGATTTGATCCATCACATACAGGGTGTCACCTCCATCATTGTAGATAGGGTCGTAGAGGGACAGAGGACTTTGCATGGCATCCAAGGCATAGAGCATATCCTCCAAGGGGATGCCGGCCTCCTTTGCAATTTCTTCCATGGTTGGTTCTGTGGATTTTTGCCGTGATAGATTTTCCTTGGCTACAATGGCTTTATAGGCCATATCTCTTAGAGAGCGGGAAATGCGGATACTGCTGGAGGTATCCCTGAGATAGCGGCGGATTTCACCGATAATCATAGGAACCGCGTATGTGGAAAATTTCACCTCCATCGTAGGGTCAAAATTATCGATGGATTTCATCAGACCGATACAACCGATTTGAAATAGATCATCCAGATTTTCACCGTGACCGCTGAAGCGTTTTAACACGCTGAGCACAAGGCGAAGATTGCCCTTGATGTAGGTTTCCCGTGCCTGCATATCCCCCGCTTTGATTTTGTCCCACAGGTTGGTTTTTTCCTCCTCGGATAAAAGAGGAAGGGTAGATGTATTGACACCGCAGATTTCTACTTTATATGCACTCAATAGCTTGGCCTCCAGAAAAAATATGTAAGAAAATCTGTGTGTTGCGGCTCTATCATAGCCTGCCTCAAATTGTGGATTTTTATACATCTTATCTTTTCATTTTTGGTAAAATGTGATAGAATGCTTAGGAATTACCGTGTGTTCGCAACCATCCACACGAAAAACAAAACTAGGGAGAGAACTGAATATGAGAAACAAAAATGCGTTACGATTGACACAGGCTGCAATGATTGCGGCCATTTATGTTGTATTGACCTACTTTATCAATGCTTTTGGCTTGGCAAGTGGGGCAATCCAGGTGAGGATTTCAGAGGCACTGACGATTCTGCCAATCTTTACACCGGCAGCAATTCCGGGATTATTTGTGGGATGTCTGCTCAGCAACATCCTTACAGGATGCATGGCACTGGATGTAGTCTTTGGAAGTCTGGCAACCCTGATTGGAGCCATTGGTACCTACCTGCTTCGCAAGACCAAATTTGCATTTACCTTACCACCGGTTTTAGCCAATGCCATTATCGTTCCTATCGTACTTCGGAATGTATATGGTGTGGGAGATGCCGTCTGGTATCTATTTCTGACTGTTGGTGCCGGAGAGGTGATTTCGGTGTGCATTCTGGGAATGATTTTGAAAAAGGTTCTGTGGAAGCATCGGGACGCAATTTTTAAACAATAGTCTATTAGAGGAAGGAAAGTAACATGAAAGAAATCTTAAAGCTAATAACGGAAGAAGTGACAGCCGCATTTGTGGCTTGCGGATACGATGAGAAGTATGGCCGAGTGTCTGTTTCCAATCGACCGGACTTGTGTGAATTCCAGTGTAACGGTGCTATGGCCGCAGCTAAGGAGTATAAGAAAGCACCGATTGCCATTGCCGGTGAGGTGTGTGAAAGACTTCAGAAAAATGAGATGTTTCATAGCGTGGAGGCCTGCCCGCCGGGATTTTTAAATATAATTTTAGCTGAGGATTTCTTGGCTTCCTATGCAAATGATATGCGTATCGATGAGCGTCTTGGTATGGATAAGGCAGAAGAAGCCCGAACCATTATGATTGACTACGGCGGACCTAATGTGGCAAAGCCTCTTCATGTGGGACATCTTCGCTCTGCCATCATCGGCGAGAGTATTAAGCGCATTGGCAAGTTTGTGGGTCACAATGTAATTGGTGATGTTCATCTGGGAGACTGGGGATTGCAGATGGGGCTGATTATCACGGAGTTGCGTCTTCGCCAGCCTGATCTTGTTTATTTTGATGAGTCATATACCGGAGAATATCCTACAGAGGCTCCGTTTACCATCAGTGAACTGGAGGAGATTTATCCTACTGCCAGCGCCAAATCAAAAGAGGACGCAGCATATAAGGAAGAGGCTATGGCAGCCACCTTTGAATTGCAGCATGGCAACAAGGGATATCAGGCTTTGCTTGGTCATATTCTGAATGTTTCTGTGACAGATTTGAAGAAAAACTACGAGAATCTGAATGTATCCTTCGAGTTGTGGAAGGGTGAATCTGATGCTCAGGCCTACATTCCGGATATGGTGGAGAAGATGAAGGAGGACGGACATGCCTACATCAGTGAGGGGGCTCTTGTTGTGGATGTTAAGGAAGAGTCTGACACAAAGGAGATTCCTCCTTGTATGATTTTAAAGTCTGACGGAGCATCTCTCTACAATACCACAGACTTAGCAACCATGGTTTGGAGAATGGAAGACTATCATCCGGACAAGATCATCTATGTTGTGGACAAACGTCAGGAACTATACTTTACCCAGGTGTTCCGCTGTGCAAGAAAAACCGGCATTGTACCGGATAGCACAGAACTTGAATTTGTTGGCTTTGGCACCATGAATGGCAAGGATGGCAAGCCATTTAAGACAAGAGAGGGAGGCGTTATGCGCTTAGAGACTCTTGTGTCTGAAATCAATGACAAGATGTATCAGAAGATTATGGAGAATGAGACCATGTCTGAGGAAGAGGCAAAGAAGACAGCCAAGATGGTTGCGCTGTCTGCCATCAAATATGGAGATTTGTCCAATCAGGCATCTAAGGATTATATCTTTGACGTGGAGAGATTTACCTCCTTTGAGGGTAACACCGGCCCTTACATTCTGTACACCATTGTTCGTATGAAGTCTATTTTGAACAAGTATCAGGAATTGGGCAAAGATGTGCCTGATGCCAAGATTTTGCCGGCGGCATCTGAGAGTGAGAAGTCTTTGATGCTGGAGTTGTCCAAATTCAACAGTTCCATCCGTGGAGCTTACGAGGAATCAGCACCACACAAGATTTGTGCCTACATTTATGATTTGGCCAATGCTTTTAATCATTTCTACCATGAGACAAAAATTATGGCAGAGGAGGATGAGGTGAAGCAGGCCGGCTACATCTGTCTGTTACAGCTTACTAAGGCTGCACTTGAAACATGTATTGATCTGTTGGGATTTGAAGCGCCGGAGCGCATGTAGGATAAGATGGAATACTATTCACTGAATCAATATTTAAAAGATATCTTCGGGTGTAAAGTTTATAAAATTGCACTGGACGGGGGATTCACCTGTCCAAACAGAGACGGCTCCTTGGAAACAAGGGGCTGTATTTTCTGTTCGGGAAAGGGGAGTGGGAATTTTGCCCAGCCCCTTGTTGTAGATGAGAGAGGAATACCGGATGTGGTGTCTCAGATTGAGGCGGGGAAATTGCGGGTATCATCCAAAAATCCCAGCGGGAAGTACATCGCTTATTTTCAATCTTTTACAGGTACCTATGCACCGGTTTCTTATCTTCGTCAGGTGTTTACCCAGGCCATTGAGCATCCGGATATTGTGGCACTATCTGTGGGAACCAGGCCGGATTGTCTGCCACAGGATGTGATAGAACTGTTACAGGAACTAAACAAGAAGAAACCGGTATGGGTGGAACTGGGACTTCAGACCATACATGAAAAGACGGCAGAATACATCCGCAGAGGATATTCATTGCCTGTATTTGACGATGCTGTAAAACGTTTGAGAGAAGCCGGAATGGAAGTGGTTGTCCACTGTATTTTAGGATTGCCCCATGAGACCCGTGATATGATGAAGGAAACCGTGGCATATGTGGGAAAAAGCGGTGCGCAGGGTATTAAGCTACAGCTTTTGCATGTGTTAAAAGGGACAGATTTGGAACAGGAATATCTGGCAGGGAAATTTACCACAATGGAAATGGAAGAATATGTGTCTCTGGTGGCAGAGTGCATATCCCTTTTGCCAAAGGATATGGTGATTCATCGTATGACAGGAGACGGAGATAAGAGGGAATTGATTGCCCCCTTGTGGAGTACTGACAAAAAGCGGGTGCTAAATGCGTTGCAAAAAGCCATTCGAGATGTTAAATAAATGGTATGCTGTGCCGATATGAAACATAACAAGTGATGTCGAAAAGGATTTTGACACCAGACGCCAGAGTTTCAAGGAGGAAAGCATATGAGCGCAATATCTGAACTTGTGTCCGGTTTGCAGAAGTCTGCTACAGAAGAGACAACCGGCACATCGAAAAAATCTAATGTCAGCGGCAAGACCGTGGGAAATCCCCAACTGAGTGAAAAAGCAGCAAAATATTATGAGGAACTGAAGGGCAAATACTCCAATATGGAGTTTATTTTGGTGAGCAGAGAGCAAAAGGAAACTGCCAAAGCCCAGGCATCCCAGTATGCCAATGCAAGTAAAATGGTTGTACTTATCGACGAGGATAAAATCGAGAAAATGGCAAATGACAAAGCTTACCGGGAGCAATATGAGGGCATTATCAGAAATGCGGCATCCGGTCTATCACAGCTTGTCAGCCAGATTCAGTCCAAGGCATCCGGAGTGAAGGGCTTTGGTGTGCAAGTAAACGACAATGGCACTACATCTTTCTTTGCAGTAATGGATAAATCCTTTGCCGCCCAGCGGGAACGCATGGCAAAGAAGGCGGAGCAAAAGCATGAGGCCAAGGTGGCTGCTCAGAAGAAGGCAAAGAAAGAGGCGGCAGAAGAGCGTATTGAGAAGATGCGTGAGAAGAATTCTGTGGAGGAGGACACCGAGACCATTACTGCATCCTCCATTGAGGAATTGCTACAAAAAATAGATGATTTTTGGCAAATGTCCATGACAGACTATATACAGACGGAGCAGGAAAAGAGTCTGGGACAGAGCATTGATTTTTCCCTGTAATGAGAGATTGGTATCGGGATTTGGAGGCGATGATATGAATATCAATATCAGTGCGAAACAGGTGGATTCCATTTTTCGGACAAGAGAAAGAGAGTCCAGCCTCAACAAATCATCTATGACGCAAGAGACCAAAACACTGCTACGGGATTTGAATCGAACCGGGTTTCAGGAGAAGAAGGATGTTTTTTCTAATCGTATATGGGAGAGCAATCAACAATATGCGACTTCTTTGCGGGAAGCCAGAATCAAGAACAGCAAAACCCTAACGGAATTGAAGAAACTCAGATACAACTTTAAGGCCATTTCTGCCCAGATTTTGCGGAGCAAAACTTCCACTGCAGCCAAGGCCGCTGTGGGAAAGGCCAGAGCGGAAGTGGTTCGCCTCAAGCGATTGCGGCAAAGCGGTCAGTACGATGAGGAGGAACTGCAGTATGCCATTGCACATGCCATGGCTATGGAGCGAGTGGCGAAGAAAAAGGCGAAACATTTGCAGGAAGAAGAGATGATTCATGTAAAGGAAAAGAGTGAATCATCAGCGGAGAATTCTTCGGGGAACACTGTGGATGACCTAGAGGATGTGGCTCTAATCCAGGCGGAGGAGGGGATATCTGAGGAATTTGATATAGGTGAGATTTTGGATCTTATGGATGTCTCCCAGTTTCAAAGCGAGATGGGAGATCTCATGATGTCATTACTTGAAGATATGGATTGGATGGAGGCTGTGACAGATACCCTCTCGGATTTGCTGGAGGGATATGAAACTGAGATGAGCCCGGAGGATTTTAAAATGTTAAAAATAAAACACCGCAACAAAGAGATGCGACAAATCGTAGAAGCGGACGCAGAGTATCTCAAGGCGGTGTTTGACACGTTGCAGTCGGAACAGTCCGGGGGTATATCCGGCACCGTAGATATTATGGTTTAATGATTGGCGTGGAGGAAGTTGATGAAGGCTTCCTCCTCCAATGGCTTGGAGAAGTAGTATCCCTGACAGTAGTCACATCCTTCGTTTATCAGTAAATCGATCATTTCTCGGGTTTCCCCGCCTTCCACAACGATTTTTTTATTTAATTTCTTGATTAATTCCACCATATTTTGAAAAACAATTAAAGCGGTTTCATCCTTCATTGCCTGCCAAAGGATTTGTTTGTCAATCTTTACCACGGAAATCGGATAATGGAACAGATAGTTGGCAGTAGCAAATCCGGAACCATAATCGTCAATGGCAAATCCCACACCATGACCGGACAAAATATTAATGTTGTTTTGAATTACCATATTGTGATCCGACTTAGCTGTCTCTGTGATTTCCAGATTAATCTGACTGGGTTTAATGTGGTATTCATTCATTATGGTGAATAGTGTGTCACTGAGCGTGGGGGTCATACACTGTATGGGAGAGAGATTCACATCCACATACTTCACCCCAAGATATTCCAGTCGATTGTCACGGATACATTTGCAAACTTTGCGGAAAACGATTTCTCCCACTTCGTTAATCAGTCCATGCTGCTCCGATAAGATAATCATTTCTTCGGGATTGATAAAGCCCAATTTGTCATCCCGGAGTCGAATCAAGGCCTCAGCGCAATCGTAACAGTTGGTTTTCAGATTGCGAATAGGCTGGAAGTAAACCTGAAAACTGTCGTTTTGGATGGCACGTTTCACAGCGGATACCACCTCTTCCCGATGCACAATACTCTTCTTTAGCAGGTCAATCTTTTGTTGATAATTCTTCATATCTACATTGTCGTCAATATTTTCGATGAGAAGTTCCACGTCATAGACATCTGATACCTTAACATCTACCGTTGAAAAATTAAGTTCTATTTTCTGACGAATGGTCTCAGCATCTACAGGCACTGCAAAAAGATTCCACACCTGATTGATGATATCCGCCTGTTCCTCATTGGTGTGAATAAAGAAGGTGTCATCTGACAGGAAAAAGACACGGGTTTTGTAGTGACGGTATAGAATATCCGCCACCTTTCCCAAAAGTTGAACCTGGTCTGTCTTACTGTAATAATACTGGAAAAGGGAGCAGTTTGTAATAGAGAAAACAACGCCCTGTAAGGATTCGTCCCTCATCAACATACGATGCAATTTCTCGTGAAGTGCCCGTTTGTTGAGACATTGGGTATCCAGATAGCAATAATAGGAGGGGTTCTCAAAGGTCACATAGATAAAGATGATAATTAGGGACATGGTAAATGAGCCCGTAATAACGCGAGTTTGAATGATGTTAAGTGCAACAGAACCGGCCATACTTACAATCATAAAAACACTGGCGATAATCTGGTATTTGTTGAAACGTTTCCGGGCCGCATAAAAAATATAGATTTCCCAACCAAACAACAAAAAAGGTATCGCATAAAAAATGGGCATAAGGAAGCCATGGCAATAGGTGACATTTTTGTCAAAGTATGCCACTGCGTGAGTAAACGGCGAGGTGCAAATGGAGATGATGTAAAAAAGAAATAAGGCGATGCAAACTCTTTTGACCAGATGCAACTGTCTTGTGATTTTGCCTTTGGAATCGATATAGGCAAAGGAAAACACAATAACAAAATTGTAAAAGAGCAGATAGCCCAGGGACACCAGATAGTTAAACCAAAGGGCATAATTTCGGGGGTAAGAAATGGTGAAACAACTGATTAAATCGAACAAAGCTGCCAACAGATTACATATAATGATGCACAAAAAGAGGCCGTTGGACTTGGAGTCGTATTTGTTTCTCAGTAGAAAAATTAACAACATCAGAGATGTGACAACGATGGCTGCCACGTCATAGTGAAAAACATATAACATATTGTGTCCCCCAATGATGTGTCGACAAAACTCGACACCTTTTTTACATTTTACCACATATATAATAAATATGGTTGAAAAAATTGGTTGAGAATTGAAGGAGATTTGGTATCATAAAGAAAAGATAACAAAATATGATTGGAGGGACTACAATGGACAAAAAAGCAATGTACAAGCTCACATATGGATTGTTTGTGCTGACAGCGAAGCAAGGAGATAAGGACAATGGCTGTATAATCAATACTGCCATTCAAGCGGCATCTGAGCCGAATCAGATCAGTATTGCGGTAAATAAGTCTAACCTTACCCACGATATGATTCAGGAGACAGGGGAGTTTACGGTTTCTGTGATTGCACAGGACGCTGCTTTTGCCCTGTTTAAACGCTTCGGATTTCAGTCTGGGAGAGATGTGGAGAAGTTTCAGTATTTCGACGGATGGAAGAGAGGAGCCAATGGCATACCATATGTGCTGGAAGGAACCAATGCATATATTTCCGTCAAGGTGGAAAAGACGGAGGACCTTGGATCACATACCATGTTTATTGGTACCATCACAGATATGGAGGTGCTCAGTGATGTGCCTTCCATAACCTATGAGTACTATCAACAGAATATTAAGCCAAAGCCGGAAAAGGTGCGTACCACGGAGACAGGGCAGACAGTGTGGCGCTGTCGGATTTGCGGATACGAATATGTGGGGGAGGAGTTGCCGGAAGATTTCATTTGTCCTCTGTGCAAACATCCTGCATCAGATTTTGAAAAAGTAGGCTAGGCGGAAGTTTTACAATTGAGTACGGATGTTTATGATAAGAGAAAAAGTAAAAAAACACTCATTCTGATTCTGATTGCAGTGTGTATTGTGGGAGCTGTGTATGTTTACACCTATTCTATTGGAGTGGATTTAAAGAAACAGGCGGTAAATGCGGTTCGGCAGAACGCCACATCCATTTCCAATGAAGTTTCATCTTCCATCGGTTATGCAATGAGCAGCATTCAGTTGGCATCTCAGTCTGCCTCCCAGAATATGAACAGTGAGGTTATAGGGGATGCCAACGAAATGTTGGAACTTGTACTGGATAATACACCCTTTAACTCTATAGAGTACGTCCAAGCAAACGGATGGAATACGGTGAATGGTGGTGGCGAACCTTTTGATGCCGGTGAGAGGGAATATTATCAGCGAGGGATGCAAGGGGAGACGGGAATTTGGGTTGATGATTCTCCAAGGAATTCCAAGGAAACCCTATTGAATTTCTATACACCTCTTTACTACGATGGGAAAATTGTAGGGGTTTTCAACGGAACGATGGGAGGGAATACGGATATAAAGCCGTTGCTGGAGACTTCCTTTTCCGGGGAAAAACTTCTGGGATTTCTGTGCGACAATGATGGGAATATCATTGCGTCCACTGTTGATATCGCTCAGGAGAACAGAAACATACAAATGTACCTAAAAAAAATTATGGGAGCTTCGGATGAAGCTTTTTCCATGCTGGAAAGTTTTAAGGATGACGGCGATAAGACTATCTTTGAATTTCACGATAAATCAGGGGATGCCATTTGTTGTATCTCCGGAGTGAAGAATGCAGATTGGTGTGTGATTCAGATTGTTCCGTCGGAGTCCTTAGACAACGCTATGAAGGCATCCACGGTGAAATCCATACTTGTTGTGAGCATTATTGTAGTTCTCTTTCTGTTGTATTTCCTGTATATTACATGGGAGCATACGAGAAAAAACAAGGAACAAAACGCAGAATACATAGGTTTGATTGAGGTCCTTGGCAAAGAGTACAGTTCTGTGTATCTCGTTGATGCGGAAAGTGGGCTTGCCACCGCTTTTCGTATGTCAAATTTTATCAAACAATATTATGGTCGGGCTATGTGCGAGAGCCTTTCCTGGACAGAGTGCATAGCAGATTATGCAAGCCGCTTTGTCGTTGAAGAGGAAAAGGAAATCTTTTTGAAACACTATTCTCTCATGAATTTGAAAACGCAACTCAGTGGAGAGGGCACCTTTTATAATTATGAATTCAGAGCAGATCACAACGGTGAGAAAAAGGCTTTTCGGATGATTGCGACGATATTGCCGGATAGCAAAAACAAACGGTTTGTATTGGGAGTGGTGGATATTACCGAGGAGCGGGAAAAGGAGATAGCTACTCAGAAAACATTGCAGGATGCTTACTACAGTGCTCAGGCAGCCAACGAGGCAAAGTCCAGATTTCTCTTTAACATGTCCCATGATATTCGCACACCTATGAATGCGATTCTGGGATTTACCAACCGACTGGTTCAGTGTAAGGATGATGAAGTGGAGTTTGCCCGGTGTGTGGAGAAAATTAAAGTCTCCGGTGAGTGCCTGTCAAATCTTATCAGCAATGTTTTGGATTTGGCTAGGATTGAAAGCGGGAAAGCCTCTTTGGACGATGATGACTTTTGCGATATTCCAAAGTTCTATGAGAATCTTACAACAGTTTTCCTAGAAGAATTGGAAAAGAAACATCTCACCTTGCAGACAAATTTGGATGTGACCCAGGAGCAGGTGTTCGTTGATTTGACCAAATTGGAACAGATTTTTCTCAATATCCTAAGTAATGCGGTGAAGTATACGCCGGAAGGGGGAAGGATTGAGCTGACAATTCGACAACTTTCATGTGAAGATAAGGAACGGGTGTGCTATCAGACGGTGATATGGGATACGGGAATCGGTATGTCAGAGGAGTTCTTGCCTCATATCTTTGATGAGTTTACCAGAGAGAGAAATTCTACAGAGAGTCGCATCATCGGTACCGGACTGGGTATGGGAATCACCAAGAAACTGGTGGATTTGATGAAAGGCACTATTTTGGTGGAAAGTAAACTTGGGGCGGGAACTAAGGTGACCATCACCTTATGTCACAGAATAGCCACCGGAATAGAAGATTTAGCCGAAGACGATATGGGGAGCAAAGACAGAGAGGAGATTTCCCTGGCGGGTAAGAGAGTTCTTGTGGCGGAGGACAATGAACTGAATGCGGAGATTGTAATTGCCATTCTGGAGGACTCCGGATGTGAAGTGTCATGGGCAAAAGATGGTATTATTTGCATCGATATGCTGGAGCGACAGGATGGGGGATATTATGACGTGATTTTGATGGATATCCAAATGCCAAATATGGACGGATACAAGGCTACCTCCATCATACGAAATATGGAGGATGAGAAGAAGGCATCCATAAAAATTATTGCCATGACGGCCAATGCTTTTGAGGAGGACAAGAAGAATGCCATTGCAGCGGGGATGCAGGCCCATATTGCAAAACCTATCGACGTGCCTATGTTTCTGCGGACCATTTATGATGTGTTGAATGGGCGATTTGTTTTATGTGGTAATTAGAGGATTTTGGCTTGTCATCAGATGATGGATGCGTTAAACTGATTGTACGGATTAAATACAATTATTATTGTATAAGGAGGTTTTTTACTATGGGACGTTTACAAGACAAAGTTGCAATTATTACAGGAGGTAATTCCGGGGTGGGAGCCGCCACAGCACTGCTTTTTGCCAAGGAAGGGGCGAAGGTGGTTATCAGTGCTCGCCGTCAGCCACAGTTGGAAGAGGTGGCAGAGAAAGTAAGAGCGGCAGGAGGCGAGGTTTTGCCGGTGGTATGCGATATTTCTAAGCCGGAGGATGCCGATCATCTGATTGCAAAGACTGTAGAGACTTACGGCAAGGTTGATGTACTGATTAACAGCGCAGGTGTATTGGAAGAAGGATTGAAGCCAATCGATAGAGTGGTAGATGCGGATTTGGATCGCATTATTGATATCAACACCAAGGGAACCATGTACTGTATGCGTGCTGCCAGCAACAAGATGGCAGAAGCAGGTGGCGGTTCCATTGTCAATGTGGCTTCCGTTGCAGGTGTCATGGGTTGTGGCGGTGCTGCTTATGTGGCATCTAAGGCGGCAGTTATCGGTATCACAAGACATACCGCACTCCGTTTTGCAGGCACCGGGGTTCGCTGTAATGCAGTTTGTCCGGGAACTATCGTTACACCCATGGTGGCAGGCATGAATCCGGCCAATATGGATGCGGATATGTTTGGGCAGATGGCAAAGCACGGAGACTTGAAAGTACAGCCTTGTATGCCGGAAGATGTTGCTAATATCTTGTTATTCCTGGCAACAGATGAATCAAGAGCAATCACAGGACAGGCTATTGTTACTGATTTTGGTAGTACATTGTAATTCTGGGAATTATGAATTTATATGGTTACCCTTGTGGGGTGACTGGGCGTAGATAGAGTATCTGCATGAGGAGAGTTGATGTATGTGAAATATACATCAACTCTTTTTGTATTAAAGGTGTGAAACGGGGATATAAGGGCAACTGGGATGTGGTTTCATACTAAATCGTGGAAGCCTTTGAGCAAAGTATGAAAATATTGCAGAGCAATGACAGGATTTTGAGGCATATTCATGCCAAACTATATGGTACAAACAACGATGGTACGAAAAAGGTGGCTAGAAGAGGTAAAATCTGCATACCAATATGCGTGGAATGAGAATATTGGTATGAAACCAATATGGGGTAAGCATATGAAAGATGAGGCAAAAATTTGGCGCATAGATATTTGAGATTTGTTATAATATGGTTGTATGAAAATCACATGTAGCACTGTGAGGAGATTCGGTATATGAGAAAGACAAAAATATATTCCGGTTGGGATGACTTGCCGGAAGGAAAAAATTCAGGTCCTATACAAAAGGGATGTCTGGTGTTGGAAGGTGGCGCTTTTCGCGGCTTGTACAATCAGGGGGTATTGGATGCATTTTTGGAACAGGATATCAACATTCATACCGTCATTGGCGTTAGTGCGGGAGCTCTTGCAGCTATGAATTATGTGGCAGGGCAACTGGGAAGATCCGCCAGGACAAATCTTAAGTATCGCCACGATTCCAGATATATTGGCGCTAAAGCATGGCTCCTTGGCAAGAGTATTGTCAATGTGGATTTTTTACTGAAAATATGTGATGAGATGGATCCCCTTGATAAGGAACGATTGACAAGTCCTGACAGACATTTTGTTGCGGTGGCTACCAACTGTCTGAACGGAAATACAGAGTATTATGATGTGAACAATTGCAGTAATATTTTGACAGCCATCAAGGCCTCGGCTACTATGCCATACATATCCCCTATGATTGATGTGGATGGGACTCCTTGTCTGGATGGGGGCTGTAGCTGCGCAATCCCTTATCAGTGGGCTTTGGATGAGGGATTTGATAAGATTATTATTATAAAGACCAGAGAACGAGGATACCGCAAGCAGGCGGGAGAACGGCGCGTGGCTGAGAGATTTTACAGGAAATATCCGGCATTTGCAAAAGCATTGGATCAGGGTGATGTCCGTTATAATGAGGAATGCGACAGGGTGGATGAATTGGAACAACGAGGCGAGGCCTTTGTGATTGCTCCATCACAGCCGGTGACTGTGGGACGGTTGGAAAGCGATATGGAGAAGTTAGGGGAATTATACTGGTTGGGGTATGAGGACGCCATGGAGCGGATGGATGAGTTGAGGAGATATTTGGAAGGGTGAGATATAGGACCACATATTATATGAGAGTTGGGACAAGTAAGAGGAATAAGAATTGTTTAGATGATTATGCTATGCACATAATATAATGATTTAAAAAGTGCAAAATTTGCACATTATAATTAAAAAAGTGCAAATATTGCACTATAATTTATATGGAGGTGCAAATATGGATAATCTCAAAGATTTAAGAAAAGAAGTTAACGCAGCAACAAGTTGCTGATTTGATTGGAATTTCTTTGCGCTCATATAAGTCATATGAAAATGACGAGGATAAGGTAGGAACTCTAAAATACAATTATATTTTGGAAAAGATAGCGGAAATTAATCCGGTGGATGAGGAACATGGAATTATAGATATTGCATATATTGAAGAAAAATGCGCAAAAGTTTTTGAAAAATATGATGTGAATTTTTGCTATCTGTTTGGTTCTTACGCAAAGGAAACGGCAAAACCTACCAGTGATGTAGACTTACTAATCTCTACAAATATACAAGGTTTAAAATTCTACGGACTGGTTGAGGATTTAAGAAATGCATTGAAGAAGAAAGTGGATGTGTTGGATATGAATCAGCTTAAGGACAATATGCTATTGACGCAGGAAATACTAAAGGATGGGATTAAGATATATAGAGGAACTCAATGCAAATGAAGTGTTGCTTGATTCTATGCTATTTCGCATGATACAGCTTTCCGAGAATGCGAAGAAGCTTACAGATGATTACAAAAAGAAATACAGAGATATTCCATGGAATGCAATGTACGGATTACGAAATCGTATTGTACATGATTATGGAAGTGTAGACTTAAATGTGAT